>DAONLG010000072.1:0-7637 GCA_035406565.1 Soehngenia sp. | reverse complement strand
GTGAAGGGAAAACAAAAGATGAGTTAGGCAGAGAAAAATTCTTAGAAGAAGCCTGGGAGTGGACAAAAGTCTACGGTGGAAGAATTAAGAACCAATTAAAAAAACTGGGTGTTTCATGTGATTGGTCTCGTGAAAGATTCACTTTAGATGAACACATGAACAAAGCTGTGACTGAAATGTTTGTTCGCTTATATGAAAAAGGGTTGGTATATAGAGGCGATCGAATTATTAATTGGTGTCCAAATTGCCATACTGCAATATCAGATGCAGAAGTTGAGCATGAAGATGCTCATGGATACATGTATTTTATTAGGTACCCACTAAAAGATGAAAACGATGGGATAATTATAGCAACTACAAGACCTGAAACTATGTTTGGCGATCTTGCAGTAGCAGTAAATCCAAATGATGAAAGATATAAAGACTATATAGGAAAGACAGTTATACTGCCGCTTTCAAATAGAGAAATACCTATAATTGCAGATGAGTACGTAGAAATGGATTTCGGAACAGGTGCTTTAAAGATCACTCCATCTCACGATCCTAATGATTTTGAAGTTGGAGAAAGACATAATTTAGGACATTTAATTGTATTAGATGAAGATGGCAAGATAAATGAGAATGGTGGTATATATAAAGGGCTAGATAGATTTGATGCAAGAAATAAAGTTATAGAGGATTTAAAAGAACAAGGCTATTTGGTTGACATAAAAGAACATGAGAATGCTGTTGGCCACTGCGAAAGATGTAAGACTGTCATAGAGCCAATCATTTCCAAGCAATGGTTTGTAAAAATGGAACCTTTAGCAAAACCAGCAATTGATGCTTACAACAATGGTGAGTTGAGGTTTATACCAGATAGATTTGGCAAAGTATATCTTCATTGGCTAGAAAATATTAGAGATTGGTGTATATCAAGACAACTTTGGTGGGGTCATAGGCTTCCAGTTTATTATTGCGAAAGTTGTGGTGAAGTTATTGTTAGCAGAGATGAGGTAGATAAGTGTAGTGTATGTGGCAGCTCTAATATTAGACAGGATACTGATACACTAGATACATGGTTCTCATCAGGTTTATGGCCTTTTTCAACATTGGGATGGCCTGATAAAACACCAGATTTAGAATACTTTTTTCCGACAGATACTTTAGTAACGGGATATGACATTATATTTTTCTGGGTTATTAGAATGGTTGTAACAAGTTTGAGTGAAATGGGAGAGGTTCCATTTAAAGATGTATTTTTGACAGGGCTTGTAAGAGATTCAGAAGGAAGGAAAATGAGTAAATCATTGGGAAATGGAATAGACCCTCTTGAAATAATCGATGAGTACGGTGCTGATGCTTTGAGATTTACTTTAGTAACTGGAAATTCACCTGGAAATGACATGAGATTTTATATAGAAAGAGTAGAAGCTAATAGGAACTTCGCAAATAAGTTGTGGAATGCTTCACGATTTCTATTAATGAATTTGGAGGAAAACTTTTCTAGCTTAAGCAATGAGGATATTAAATTAGAAGATGAAGACAAATGGATACTCACTAAATTAAATGACATTATTCCACAGATAAGTGATAACTTAGATAAATACGAATTGGGTCTCGCAGCTGAAAAAATTTATAATTTTTTATGGGAAGATTATTGTGACTGGTATATAGAGATGGTAAAAACGAGATTATATGGTGAAGAAGGGATAAATAAGAAAACTGCACAAACTGTGCTTTTAAGTGTCCTAAAAGAAATATTGAAATTATTGCATCCATTTATGCCGTTTATAACAGAAGAAATATGGCAGCATTTACCAGAGACAGACAAACCATTGATCATAGAAAATTGGCCTATAAAAAATGACAGTATGATATTTGAAAGGGAAAAAGAAGAGATAGACTATATCAAATCCGCTATAAAAGCAATTAGAAACATTAGATCAGAAATGAATGTACCAATGAATAAGAAATCAAAACTCATTTTTGTACCAGATAATGAAGAAATAAGGGAAATTATATTAAAGAACTCACGAAAATTTATTACTCTTGCTGGTGCAGAAGATATAGAAATAGAAAGTACAAATATTGATTTTGGAACTGATTATGTTTCGATAGTTTTAGAAAAATGTGAAGTATATATGCCTTTAAAGGATTTGATCGATATATCTAAGGAAATAGAAAGGCTAGAAAAGGAAAGATTGAGACTAGTAGATGAGATTAATAGAGTAGACAAAAAACTTGCAAATGAAGGCTTTGTATCAAAAGCACCGAAGAATATAATTGAAGAAGAGAAACAAAAAAAGGAAAAATATGCTCAAATGCTTGAATCGGTTATAGACAGGTTAAAAGTTTTGCAAAGCATAGCGGAGGAAAATAAATGAATTATCAAGAAGCCTTAAATTTTATTGATGATAAAAACAAGTATGGATCAAGATTAGGATTGAATTCTATTAAAAAACTCCTGAGCTTACTCAATAATCCACATCATAATTTAAAGTACATTCATGTTGCGGGAACAAATGGGAAAGGCTCAACTAGTGCGTATTTATCGAGCTGCTTGATGGAAGCAGGATACAAAACAGGGCTATATACATCACCTCACCTAGAAAGGTTTACTGAGAGAATTCAAATAAATGGCAAAGAAATATCAGAAGAAGACGTTGCAATGCTTACTGAAGAAGTAAAAAAAGCGTGTGATGAAATGGTTAGGCTTGGATATGAGCATCCAACTACATTTGAAATAATAACAGCAATAGGATTTTTGCATTTTAATAGAAACAATGTGGATATAGTAGTTTTGGAAGTTGGACTAGGAGGGAAAGGCGATGCAACAAATGCTATTGAATCATCTCTTGCATCAGTGATAACAACAATATCATACGATCATATGGAAGTTTTAGGAAACACATTAGAAGAAATAGCAATTCAAAAGGCGGGTATTATAAAAGAAAATGGGATAGTAATATCTTATCCAAAACCTGATGAAGCTCAGGAAGCTATAAAAAAAATCGCTTATGAAAAAAATGCAGTTTTTGTTGAAGTTCCAGTTGAGAATGCAAATATAAAATATTTATCAGAAGATGGTAGTTTATTCGATTTTCATTATAAAAATCATCTTATAGAAAATATTAGAATAAATTTAATCGGCAAACATCAAATTTACAATGCAGCAACGGCTATTACTACATTGTTAACATTAAATGATTATGGGATCATAAAAATATCTCATGATGATATAAAAGAGGGATTAGAGAAGACAATCTGGCATGGTAGGATTGAACTTTTACGACATAAACCCAAATTCATAATAGATGGAGCCCACAATCTTGAAGGAGTTGAGAATCTTGTCAAAGCTTTGGGCAACTTTAAGTTTGACAGATTAATATTAGGGATTGCTATACTAAAGGATAAAGACTTTGATCATATGTTAAGTTTGCTAGTACCAATGGCAGATATTATAATTGCAACTGAAGCTAATACTGAAAGGAAATTAGATGCAGAGAGAATGAAAGAGCAGATAGAAAAAATATGGACTAAAGATGATGTAATTGTTGAGAAAGATATTAAAAAGGCTGTAGAAAGAGCTTTATTAATTGCCAATGAGAATGATCTGATATTGTTTACTGGTTCTCTTTACATGATTGGAGAAGTAAGAGATGCAGCTAAAATTAAATAATTTTAGCTGCATCTAGCTTAATGTGAATGAACTATATAAATAAATCTAAAATCGACTTGTGGTAAAATACAGGATTTTCTTTCCACTTTTTACACAATAATTTAGCTTGATCTTCAGTAGGGACACTTACATACAAACTAAATAAAATTTCATCTTTCTCAATAAGTTTAAGATTGACATTGTACTCTCCACTTTCCTTAAGATAGTAATCAGCTATGACATCTTCTTTTTGTTCCTTCTGCTTAATTGGATTATTAAATAAGTTTAATAATATGCTCTTTTCTTTATCTCCAAGAATATCTTTTAAATAATCTAAAGCTTGAATTCCTTTGTCAGTTATTAAATACTTGATATTGCCATTATCTTCTAATTCTGAAACATACTGGTTTTTAAGTAACTCTATTAGATATTCTTGAATTAGAAAATAATTTAAATCAAATTTATCGATGAGGAGTTCTGTCAATTTGATATTATCAATAGGAGCAGGAGATTCTTTTATAGTATAAAGTATAATAAGCTTAAATCTGGCTATTTCTTGTGGATCAATATTGTACATAGCATCACCTTTTTATTAATTTACATTAATTATATCACATTATGCTAAATTTCGAATACTTATACTTTTTAGGAGGGAAAAATGAACACAAAGTTAATTATTGGTGTTATAATATTTGTAATATTATTCAGCATGCAGTACACAATTAATTTGATTTTAAGAGAACTGAGAGAAATAAAATTAGATCATAAGAAAATACTTTTAGAATTAGAAAGGAGAGAAAAGAGTGAGTCAGAATAAAAAAGAGAGAGTGCTTTTTACAAGAGAGGATATTGCATTTAGGATCAAGGAAATGGGTGCGGAAATAAGTGAATATTATCAAGGAAATGAAATAGTTGTAATATCATTATTAAGAGGTAGTTTTATATTTGCAGCTGATTTAGTAAGAGAGATAAATTCACCTGTAGAAGTTGATTTTATGACTACGGCAAGCTATGGAGATGAAGAAGTATCATCTGGAATAGTTAATATCCTCCAAGATATAAGAACAGATATAAAAAACAGGGATGTCTTAGTTGTGGACGATATAATAGATACTGGAAATACTCTATTAAGAGTTGTTGAGCACTTAAGTTTAAAAGAACCTAAGTCGATAAAGATATGTGTTATGCTTGACAAACCTAGTCGCAGAAAAGTAGATTTGCAGCCTGATTTTTCCGGATTTGTTATACCAGATGTATTTATTGTTGGATATGGTTTAAATTATGGTAACTATTACAGGAATATTCCTTATATATTCACTTTTGAATAATTAAGAGGAGCGTGAAGATGGAAAATAGAAAAGTACCTACTATAAATGAATCTAATTTAATATATTTAATACTAGGGATATTAATGCTTACTGTAGGCAGTTTAATTCAGACAATCAATTTAAATATTGGGCTTATAGTCACTGAATACTTATTGATACTCTTACCTGTAATTGTATTTTTAAGGGATAATAAATACTCAATTAGGGGAGTTTTAAGATTAAATTTTGTCAGTATTAATCAATTGATATTTGTTTTTTTCATTATAATATTTTCATATCCAATAGCAGTATTTCTAAATTTTATTGTGAGTACAATAATAGGCATTTTTACAGATGCTACAAATACAGGAGTACCAATTCCTACAAGCTTTAATGATTTTTTAGTTAGCTTATTTGTGATAGGGGTGACTCCAGGTATATGTGAAGAAGTATTATTCAGAGGTTTGATGTTAAATTCCTATGAAAAACTAGGTAAAAGGAAGGCTATAATTATAACGTCAATATTATTTGGATTATTTCATTTTAATTTATTTAATTTCATTGGGCCGGTATTTCTTGGGATTATCCTCGGGATTGTTTATTTTAAAGCGGACAGTATAGTAGCGTCTATGTGGGGACACTTTGTTAATAATTCATTTTCTTTAGCCATAAGTTATTTTGCAATGCAAAAGATTGAGGATTTAGAAGATATAGTCATAAATAATCCTGAAATAAATCAAAGTAAAGAGACAATAATAACAATTATTGTATTATTCATAATCTCTATAATATCAGCATTTATGTTAAGAACTTTATTAGTTCATTTTCCAGAGAAAATAGACAAAACAAATAACAATGACCAATATGAGCAAATTGAAAATGAATTACCAGAAGATGCATTAGAAATTGAAAAAATTAATTGGGCACCAGTTGGGATTGTAATATTGATATTTATATTTGTAAATGGCATGTTTTTATTAATACAATGATAGAAAGGCATGATATGAATCTTGAATATATATGAAAAATTTGCATTGATTTATGATGAGTTAATAGATGATATTGATTATAAGACTTGGGGAGATTTTATCAGTAAAATTTTAGAATTAAAGGATTTAACCCCCCAAAACACATTAGAAATGGCTTGTGGAACTGGGAAATTAACGGCTGAACTATCAAAAATTACATCAAGAATTGATGCGTTCGATCTTTCACCTGATATGCTGTCTATAGCATACAATAAATTTAAAGATAATCAGAATGTTAAATTTTATAATTTAGATATGAGAAATTTTAAATTTAATAAAAAATACGATTTGGTTATTTGTGGGTGTGATAGCTTGAATTATATTACTAATCCTAACGATCTTAACAAAATTTTTTTCAATGTTAGAGAGCATTTAAATCAAGGTGGCCTATTTATTTTTGATATTAATTCTTACTATAAGATTTCAAAAATAATTGGCAATAATATATTTTTAAATGACAAAGATGATATATTTTATACTTGGGATAGTTCATATGATGAAAAATTAGAAATATGTGATTATTATCTTACTTTTTTTGTTTTAAGAGATGATAATTTATATGAAAGATTTGACGAACACCACAGGCAAAAAGCATATAAAACTGAATACATTGAAAGAAATTTAATTGAAAATGGATTTACAGGGGTATATAAATATAGCGATTATTCATTTGAGCAAATAGATGATACAACACAAAGAATATGCTTTGTAGCGAATATTGATTAAAAGGAGGGGTAAAGTATGAAGGACTACTTAGTCAAAGCCATAGATAAAGATAAAAGGGTTAGAATTTATGCAGCAACAACTACTAATTTAGTAGAACATGCTAGAAAGATTCATGCTACTTCTCCAACAGCAACAGCTGCTTTAGGGAGGGCATTGACTGCGGGAGCTATTATGGGTGCAATGATGAAAAATGACAATGATTTACTTACTCTAAAAATATCTGGAGGAGGGCCTTTAGGAGATATAGTAATAGTTTCAAGAAACAATGGTAGAGTGAAGGGATTAGTTGGAAATCCATTTGCAGATGCACCAAGCACAAAAGAAGGTAAATTAGATGTAGGTTCGGTTGTAGGAAAGGATGGTCTTATAACTGTTATAATAGATTTAGGCTTAAAGGAGCCTTATGTTGGGCAAGCAGATATAATATCTGGTGAAATCGCAGAAGATATTGCAAACTACTATATGACTTCTGAGCAAGTTCCAACGGCAGTTGCTTTGGGTGTGCTCGTAGACAAAGACACTTCAGTTAAAGCATCCGGTGGATATATATTACAACTATTGCCAGGCATAAAAGATGAGGAAATCGAACAAATCGAGAATAGTTTGAAGAATATAAAACCCATTTCCACGCTGATAAATGAAGGAAATACACCAGAAGAAATAATAAGAAAAATATTGCCTGAATTTGAGATGGAATTTATTGATAAGATCGATTTAGAATACAAATGCGACTGTAATAGAGAAAAGATAGAGGCTATGCTAGTAAGTTTAGGTAAGGAAGAAATAGAAAATATCATCAATGAAGACGGTAAAGCTGAGGTTGTATGCCATTTTTGTAATACAAAATATAATTTTGATAAATCAGAACTAGAGAAAATACTATGTCAATAGTCAGTGAAAATGTCATATAAAAGTATAAAGTTTTATTCAATGAAA
>DAONLG010000071.1:0-7780 GCA_035406565.1 Soehngenia sp. | reverse complement strand
AAAAACAACTTTGCAATTTGATGGTGTTAAACTAAATTCTTTAAACCCTTTGGCTCTAAGTTTGACAATGGGTGCAGGGTTTGTAGCTAGGGGCTTTTCTGGTGATGTAGAGCATTTATCAAATTTAATGAAAGAAGCAATATTGTATAGAGGGTATGCACATGTAGATATATTGCAGCCATGTGTAGTTTGGAATAAAGTAAATACATTCAAATGGTATAAAGATAGAGTCTATACTTTGGATGAGGATTATGATTATACAGATTTTGAAAATGCATATAAAAAGTCATTAGAATTTGGAGATAGAATTCCAATTGGTATTTTATATAAAGTAGAAAAAGAAACTTACGATCAAAAATTTCCGTTTGTTGAAAACGGAAAACCTCTAGCAAAAGCTGAGTTAAATCCAATAAAAGCACAAAAATTATTAGAAGAATTTTATTAGGAGGAATAAAATGGATTATTCAATATTAATTGGTGGGGCTGCAGGTCAAGGAATTGAAACTGTTGTTGAATTACTCGAAAAGATAATCAAAAGGGCAGGTTTTAATATATTCACTTACAAAGACTATATGTCCATGGTAAGAGGTGGACACAATTTCATGCAAATACGTTTCTCGGAAAACGAGATATTTACTTACTGTAACGAGATAGACTTCATATTTGCAATGACAGATGAAACAATTGCCAGGCATAGGCATAGAGTAAAATCGGGTGGTATAATTATTTGCGACGAAAATTTTGAGGATAAAGATGTAGTTAAGTTACCCTTCGTAAAATTGGCCAAAGAACTAGGGAATAATAAAGTATTAGGGACCATTGGTGTTGGATTTATCACTAAATACTTTGGAATTGAATATGACATTGCAATAAATACTATTGAAACGGTTTTTAAAGATAGAAATGTTGAACTGAATTTGGCGGCTTTTAAAGCAGGATATGAAATTGGAGAAAGTAGATTCAAGTTAGAAAGTTTAGAGGATCATAAAATTTTGATAAATGGAAATCAAGCATTAGCGTTAGGAGCAATAGCAGCAGGGGTTAAATTTTATTGCGGTTATCCGATGACTCCTTCGACTAGTGTAATGAGCTACATATCAAAACACGCTAATGAGATGAATATTGTCGTAGATCAAGTAGAAGATGAAGTAGCTGCTTTAAATATGGCTCTGGGAGCATCTTTTGCAGGAGTTAGAGCAATGACTGGTTCGTCTGGTGGCGGATTTGCACTTATGGTAGAAGCTCTAAGTCTAGCAGGTATAATGGAGATGCCTATTGTCTTGTTTAATGCTCAAAGACCCGGACCTGCAACAGGGCTATCTACAAGAAGTGAACAAGCTGATTTGAGATTTGTCATACATGCAGGACATGGAGAATTTCCTAAGATGGTTATAGCACTAAGAAATCCAGAAGATGCATTTTATCAGACTACAAGGGCATTTAATTTGGCAGATAAATATCAGATACCAGTTATATTATTGACAGATGAATATCTGGCTGATTATGAGATGACTGTGAACCCATTTGATTTTTCTAAAATATCAATAGATAGATACATCTCTGATGAAAATGAAATAGAAGATGGGAGATATAAAAGGTATAAATACACTGATAGTGGCATTTCCCCTAGATTGGTTCCGGGGATTGGAAAAGAGAAATTAGTTTTAGTCGATAGCCATGAACATAATGAATATGGCAATATAGATGAATCTATCGAAACAAGAGTAAATATGATGAAAAAAAGGATGAAAAAGTTAGAAAGCTTAAAAGATGAGATAGAAGAACCAGAATACATTGGGTGTGAAAATCCTGAGTATTTATTAGTGGGTTTTGGCTCTACTTATGGTGCTATTAAAGAATCTGTATCAAGGCTGAATTCTCAAGATGATAAATTTGGAGCACTGATCTTTGGAGATGTTTATCCATTTCCTATGGGAAAGTTAAATTCATATGCAAAAAAAGCAAAAAAAATAATAGTCATAGAGCAAAATTATCTTTCTCAATTAAAGAGCCTGATTGACGAGTATACTGACATAAAAGTAGATAAGAGCATACTTAAATATGATGGCAGAGCTATCAATTCAGATGATATAATTCAAGAATTAAATAAATTTTTATCAAATTATACAATATGATTGGAGTGTGTACTATGGAAGAGAATAAATCTACCCCAAGATATGAAAAGATAGCACTGGATATAGCCAATGCTATCTACAAGGGTCAATATGAAGAAGGGGATAAACTTTATGGCAGATCTACATTAGCTGGAACTTACAATGTGTCTCCAGAAACTATTCGCAGAGCAATAAAAATCCTTGAGGATGTAGGAGTAGTCGAATCATCAAAGGGAAGTGGAATAACTATAATATCAAAAGAAAAAGCATATAAATACATAAGTAGATTTAAGAACATAGAAAGTGTGACATCTTATAGGATTAAACTTGAAGAATTATTTGATAAAAAACGTGAAATAGAAGACGAAATATTGCAGATTGTTGACAGGATAATTGAGAGAAGTAGCATATTAAGCAATATAACAGCATTGACTCCATTTGAACTAGAAATCACAGATAGATGTCATTTTATTGGCAAGTCAATAGGAGAATTCAATTTTTGGCAAAATACAGGGGCTACAATAGTTGGGATAAGAAGGAACAATGAGACAATTCTTTCACCTGGCCCATATGCTACTTTGGAAAATGGAGATATACTTTTGATTATTGGAGAAGACGGAGTAGTGGAAAGTGTAAAAAGATTTCTAGAAGAAGATTAATATTTAGAAAATTTTGGGTAATAATATTCAAAAGGGGGTGGGTTTATGAAGAAAATCTTAGTTCCAATAGATGGTTCTGAAAATTCTAAAAAAGCTTTATTAAAAGCAAAAGAATTAGGGCTTAATAACGAGTCGGATATTATCATTTTATGTGTAGTAAATAGTTTAAAAGACAATCCTTATATAATTGATCAAGATTTTACCACTGAGTTAAGCAAGAGAAATATTGAGATCGGGAAATCAATACTTAATGAAGCGTTAGAGGTATTTAAAGATTATCCTTATAAAGTTGAAACGAGATTGAGAAATGCCGAGGATATTGCAGGAGCAATAATTGATACTGCAGAAGATGAGGGAATTGATTTAATAGTAATGGGGAGAAGAGGTATGAATGTATCATCAAGATCTCTTTTAGGAAGTGTATCTAACAAAGTTCTCAATTATGCGAATAAGTCAGTATTAGTAGTAAAATAGGTAGCATATGCTACCTATTTTACTTTGTGAAATTATCAAAATAGCCTTGTATATATACTAATGGAGTACCTTTATCTCCACTACCGGATGTTAAATCAGCTAATGAACCAATCAGATCGGTAAGCCTTCTAGGAGTAGTTCCTTGAGATATCATCTCTCCAACTAATGAATCATCTTTATTAGCTATATAATCAGAAATAGCTTTTTTAAGTTCTTCTCCAGATAAATCTTTAAATAAATCATCAGCTAAGTACTTAAGTTTCACTTCGTTTGGCGTTCCTTCCAATCCTTTTGTATAAGCAGGTGATACAACAGGATCTGCAAGTTCCCATATTTTCCCAACAGGATCCTTAAACGCACCATCTCCATATATCATCACTTCTATTGTCTTACCAGTCATATTTTTAATTTCATTTTGTATAGCCTCGACAATTGGTTGACCATCTCTTGGGAATAGTTTGATTTTCTCCTCGCTAGATTTATTAGAACCTAACAAACCATACTCAGGATTGTAGCCGCTACCATTTATTGGAGTATTTAATATGTCATCTAAACCGTATATTTTTCTTCCGCCATATTTTTTCAATAAACTTTTAGTTCTCTCACGAGTGTGAATATCACAGGCCAAAACATTTTTTGTATATTCAAGGATAGTAAGAGGATTATTAGAAAATATTATTTGGTAATCTACATTATATTCTTCTAATATAGATTTATAATACTCAATATAATCAACTCCGGTAAATCTATGCTTTCTATAACCAAAGTATTCTCTGAATTGTTTTTCTGTTAATACATCTGTCCAGGGATTTATCCCTTTTATGTCTAACACATCCATATCAACTAGATGATTTCCTACTTCATCTGATGGATAACTCAACATTAGAGTGATTTTTTTTGCGCCTTTAGCTATCCCTTTTAAAATAATACCAAATCTATTTCTGCTAAGAATAGGGAATATAATACCAAAATGTTCATCGGCATATTTATTTTTAATATCTTGTGCTATTTCATCGATAGTTGCATAATTTCCTTGTGCTCTTGCTACTACAGATTCAGTAATGCAGAGACAATCTTTATCTTGAATCTCAAATCCTGCTTCTTTTGAAGCATTTAAAACAGTGTCTATGGATATTTTTATTATGTCATCACCTTCTCTTATGATAGGTGTCCTAAGGCTTCTTACAGTTGTTCCAATAGTTCTTTCCATGGTAACCTCCTAAAAAATAATGGCTTACTTCATAAAATCAGTATATAATATATTTTGTTATAAGTAAAATAAATATATTTAATGATAAACATAAGGAGAAATTATATGATTGAAAAACTAGATTTGTTTAAAATTTTCAACGAAGTAGCTGAACAGAAAAGTATAACTAAAGCAGCTAAAAATTTGTATGTGAGCCAACCTGCAGTTTCTCAAGCAATAGCTCAATTAGAAGAAGAACTAGGTATTACTTTATTCATCAGGAGTTCAAAAGGAGTGAATTTAACTAATGAAGGCAAGATTTTGTTTTCATATGTAAATAAAGGGATCAATCAGATAAAAACGGGTGAACAAAAAATATTAGAAGCAAAAAAATTGAAATCGGGGACATTGACACTAGGTGTTGGTGATACGATTTTAAGATATATGTTGCTGGATACTTTGCTAGTTTATAAAAAACTATATCCTAATATACAATTAAAGATTATTAATCGCACATCTCAAGACTTAGTAAATCTTGTAGAACTTGGGGATATTGAAATCGCGATATGTAATTTGCCAATTAACAATAGTAATTTAAAAATTAGAAAAATTAAAGAAGTACAAGATATTCTTGTAACTGGTGAGAAATATGTTAATATAATATCAGATCCTATTTCATTAATAGATGTTTTGGAATATCCACTGATTATGCTAGATAAGAGATCTAACACTAGAAGATATGTTGAAAATTACTTATTTTCAAAGGAGATAATAATAGAACCCCAAATTGAACTAGGATCGCATGACCTAGTGCTTGAATTTGTTAAAAATGGATTTGGGTTAGCATTTGTGGTTAAAGAGTTTTCATATGAATATTTAATGAATAGAGAGATTACAGAGATTAGAACAGATATTGTAATTCCCAAAAGAAGCATAGGAGCTTGCTATATTGATGAAAATGTTATTTCTTCAGCTGCAAATGAATTTTTAAAAGTATTAGAAATTAAAACCAACTAAATGGGTATAAATAGAAAAAATCATGGAGGATTTTATGCAAAACTTTGATTTCAAAGATGATAATAATATAAATTTAACAGAAAAATTAGATCCCAAGAAAAAGAGCTTAAAGTTAGCCACAATTTACTTGGTAATGGGGATAGTTTGGATTTTTTCATCAGATAAGATTGCATCTTTGCTAACTGATAATCCTAACAATTTGTATCTTATATCATTGTATAAGGGCTGGGTTTATATGTTTGCTACAGCCATAATATTTTATTTTATATTGAAAAGACAATTTGAAATGTATAAAGATGCAATAGTTAAAGTAAATGGTGCTTATGATGATATATCAATTTTAAAACAAAAATTAGAAGATGTAAAAAGCGAATATGAAATATATGAAGAGAAATTAAAAGAAGTTGAACAAAGATTCGAGCTATCTATCAAGGGCTCAAATCATGGAATATGGAGTTGGGATGTAGAGAAAAATGTTTATTTCACATCTCTGCTTGCAAAACCACAATTTGGATATTCAGAAGAATATCAAGAAACAGTAAATACTATAGAAAAATGGAGAGAGCACATTCATAACGAGGACTTGTCTTATGCTTTATATAAACTAGATAAAACTCTCCTTAATTCTGACGGAATATATGAAAATGCTTTGAGAATAAGAACTGCTAAAGGAAATTATAGATGGATCGTGACAACTGGCAAAGTACAATATAATGAATGTGGTAAACCGATAGCAATAGCTGGCTCACACATCGATATAACTGAAAAATTACAATTAGAAGAAGACTTAAAAATGGAGAGAAAATTATTAGAAGTAATTCTTAATGACATTCCCATTGTAGTCATAAGGTGTGATTCACAAGGGAAAATAATTACTGTAAATAAATATTTCAATGAGCTGTTTAAATTTGAAGAAGATGAATTTATTGGGAAAAGCATTTTAAATTTAGTTGCAGATGACCCTAATAGATTAAAAGCAACAAATATCATTTCTGATATTGTTTCAGGGAAAAAGATAAAAGACATGGAAATTGAGTTAATAACAAAAGATAATCAAAAAAAGACTATAATTTGGAGTAATTCCTTTCTATTAAATGAAGAAAATAGAGTCAAAGATATATTATTTATTGGGGGGAACATAACTGAAAGAAAAGAGATGGAAAATCAGTTATACAATCTTGCATATTATGATCAACTAACAGGGCTTCCAAATAAATATAAACTCGAAAAAGATATGGAAGAATTTGTGAAAAAATCACGTGATGAAAATATCGAGTTAGTGTTTGTTTATGCTGACATAGATGATTTCAACTTAGTTAATGAAATTTATGGGCACAGCGAAGGAGATAAACTATTAAGAGAGATAGCTAATACAGTATCTGGATTTTTTCCATACGACAACTTTTTATATAGATTTGGTGGAGATGAATATGTCATAGTATTGATCCTTCATAAGGAAGAGCAAAAGTCAAAATTAGGAGATAAAATAAAGGAGATTACAAAATATTCAGATGCTATTCAAAAAATATTACATAATGAATTCAAAGTGAACTTCAGTGCTGGGGTGAGTATTTATCCGACTCAAGCTGAAAATTATGAAGATTTACTCAAAAAAGCTGACTTAGCTTTAAACCATGCTAAAAATTATGGTAAAAATAGAACAGTTGTATATTTTGATGAACTAGATAAAGGGGTAAAAGAGTTAGTGGAGCTTGAAGAAGATTTGAAGGTAGCCATTGAAAACAATGAATTTTTTCTATTATATCAGCCTCAAATCGATTTAAAGACAATGAAAATAGTGGGTGGCGAAGCATTGCTAAGATGGAATAGACCAAGACACGGAGTAGAAAGTCCACTATATTTTATTCCTCATGCAGAGAAAACAGGGGAGATAATTAAAATAGATAGTTGGGTCATAAAAGAAGCTCTGATGGAGGTAGATAAGTTATTATCACTTGGACTATATGATTTTAAAATATCTATTAACATATCAGGCAATATAGTAAACAATTTAGAGTATTTAAAAAAACTAATATCCGAATTGTCAATTGTTTACGATTTTAGTAAAACATATTTTGAAATAACTGAGACGAGCTTAATAGAAAATCTTGAAAGTAGTTGTGAAGCCTTAAAAGCAATAAAAGAAGCAAATGGGAAAATTGCTCTAGATGATTTTGGCGTTGGATATTCATCTTTGTCTTATTTGCAAGTGCTATCTATTGACATGATAAAGATAGATAAGTCTTTTGTTGATTCAATTGATATTAATCCTGAAAATAAAAAAATATTAAGCAGGTGAATAAAATGGATATAAAAGAGAGCATTCT
>DAONLG010000070.1:0-7970 GCA_035406565.1 Soehngenia sp. | reverse complement strand
CTACTATCAGTACTAACTTCTATTACTATAGTGTTAGGAATGAGAGTACTAGGTACTTTGCTAATCTCAAGCTCAATTATTTTTCCTACTATCACTTCTATGCAAATAGCTAAGAGTTTTAAATCACTTTTGGTTATTGGAATATGTACTGCTATTTTTTCTATGATAATAGGACTTATAGGTTCATATATATTTAATATTCCATCAGGGCCAAGCATAGTAATTACAAATACATTTGTATTTTTGTGTTTTTACGCAATAGGTAAATTAATAAAGAGATAAGTGGTGAAATGTTATGGAGCTAAATGTTAAAGAGATATTAAATTCGAAGGGAATAAAAGCAACAAAACAGCGGATTTATTTATATGAATTATTAACAAATCAAGACAAACCTATTACTGCTGAAGATATTTATTTTATAGCGAAAAATGAGATGGATTCTTTTAATTTATCAACAGTCTATAGAATTTTAGATATCTTTGTTAAGAAAAATTTAATAATTAAATCTAAATTAGACATTGATGAAAAATTTTATTTTGAAATAATACGTGAAAAACACAGACATTATTTGCTATGTATATACTGCAATCAAATAATACCTCTATCAGATTGCCCAATCGAAAAATATGAAAAAAAGATTGCTAAAGAAACTGGTTACAGTATAGTAGATCATAATTTAGAGATTAAGGGTATTTGCCCGGATTGTAAAAAAAGGCACCAAACACACTAAGATTCTCAAATTTGTTTGATTTTAAAGTATCCGTGTGATAGAATATTAATGTTAAGGGATAATGTTATGGGAGGTGTGACATGGCAACATTTTTTGCTGTATTGATGCTCATTTCAAGCATAGTACTCATAGTGAGTATTTTGATGCAAGAGAGCAAACAGGAAGGTTTAGGCTCAATTGGAGGAGGTACAGCTGATTCCATTTTTGGGAAAAGCATAGGTACAAGTAAACAGGCACTATTAAGGAAAATAACAATAGTTGCATCTGTTGTATTTATGATTTCTGCATTGGCATTAGCAATTTAAAATTAAATAAGAGGGGGAAGATTGATGAATATCGCGCTGATCGCAGCTCCTGTCGTTGGAGTTGTTGCTTTGTTATTTGCTTTATACAAAGCGACTTACGTGAACAAGAAAAAGCCTGGAAATGAAAGAATGGTTGAAATATCATCTTACATTCATGAAGGAGCAATGGCTTTTTTATCAAGACAGTATAGGTATTTAGCAGTATTTATTTTGGTATTATTTGTAGTTCTTGGTCTATTGATTAGCTGGAAAACCTCTATAACATTTTTGTTTGGGGCGTTATTTTCCATATTAGCTGGTTATTTTGGGATGAATGTAGCTACTAAGGCTAATGTAAGAACTTCTAATGCTGCGATGGAGAGCGGTATGAACGAAGCCTTGAAAATAGCATTTTCAGGTGGAACGGTAATGGGTATGTGTGTTGTAGGACTTGGGATACTTGGCGTAAGCATATCCTACATAGTTTTTCAAGACCCTGAAATTATAACCGGATTTGGTTTAGGTGCATCATCCATTGCATTATTCGCAAGAGTAGGTGGAGGAATTTACACAAAAGCAGCAGATGTCGGGGCTGACCTAGTTGGGAAAGTAGAAGCTGGCATACCAGAAGATGATCCTAGAAATCCTGCTGTTATAGCAGATAATGTAGGGGACAACGTAGGTGATGTAGCTGGCATGGGAGCTGACTTATTTGAGTCATATGTTGGTGCTATTATTTCTGCAGTTACTTTAGGACTTGTAGCATATGGAGATAATGGAATATATTTTGCATTAGCACTGTCAGCAGTAGGTATTTTAGCTTCAATAATTGGTGTTTTCTTTGTAAGAGGAGATAAGGATCCACAAAAAGCTTTAAATACTGGAACAGTAGTAAGTTCAATAGCCACTTTAATTATGGGATTTGTATTAAGTGATGTATTTTTAAATAGCTATAAACCTTTTATCTCTATCGTATCAGGACTTGCAGTTGGTTTAATAATTGCAAGGATAACTGAATACTATACATCATCAGATTATAAACCTGTTAAAAGAATTGCTGAAGAATCAGAGACAGGGGCTTCGACAAATATCATTGGAGGCCTATCTGTTGGAATGATGTCCACAGCACTTCCTATTATTGTAATAGCTGCAGGGATATTAGTTGCATACTTCGCTTCTAATGGTTCAACTAATCCATCGCAAGGTTTATATGGAATTGCATTAGCTGCAGTTGGAATGCTCTCAACAGCTGCAATGACAATAGCAGTAGATGCTTATGGACCGATAGCCGATAATGCAGGCGGGATTGCTGAGATGTGTGAATTGCCTAAGGATGTAAGAAAAATTACTGATAAACTTGACTCAGTTGGAAATACTACTGCAGCCATTGGAAAGGGATTTGCAATAGGGTCAGCAGCTCTTACTGCACTAGCACTGTTTTCATCTTATACACAAGCAGTTTCTTTATCAAGTATAGATATTACAAGGCCAGCAGTTATAGCAGGGTTATTTATTGGAGGAATGCTCACTTTCTTATTCTCTGCAATGACTATGGATGCTGTTGGCAATACAGCATTTAGTATGATAGAAGAAGTCAGAAGCCAATTCAAGGAAAAACCTGGCATCATGGCAGGAACTGAAAAACCTGATTATGCAAGATGCGTTGATATAAGTACAAAAGCAGCACTTAAAGAGATGATAATTCCTGGTTTATTAGCTGTTGTTGCTCCTATACTTATAGGTTTGCTGTTAGGACCTGAGGCATTGGGCGGTTTATTAGCTGGTGCATTGATAACAGGAGTTTTGATGGCCATATTTATGGCAAATGCAGGTGGAGCATGGGATAATGCTAAGAAATATATAGAAGAAGGAAATCATGGTGGGAAAGGCAGTGATGCTCATAAAGCAGCTGTCATAGGAGATACAGTAGGAGATCCATTTAAAGATACTGCAGGTCCTTCTTTGAACATATTAATAAAACTAATGACTATTGTTTCATTAGTATTTGCAAAAGTATTTTTAACTTATGGTGGAATATTGTTCTAAAACTAAAATCCCTCTTTGAGGGATTTTTTCATGTGATAATTTACAAAAATATGATATAATTCAAAAGTAAATACTTGATTTAAAGAGGTCGAATAAAGTGATTATAAATATAGATGGTATGAATATCAATTATATAGTTGAAGGAGAAGGAAATCCTGTAGTTGTATTGCATGGTTGGGGTGCAAATATAGAAACTGTAATGCCAATAGTTAATATTTTGAAAAGTTCTTATCAAGTATACGCTATTGATTTACCTGGATTTGGAAAATCAGATGAACCTTATGATGTATTTGGGAGTTTTGAATATGCAGAAATCATTAAGAAATTCATAGATCATTTTAAGTTAGAGAAGATTTCTCTTATTGGACATTCGTTTGGTGGAAAGCTTTCCATAATTATTAGCTCTAAATATAAAGACTATGTCGATAAATTAGTTTTAATAGACAGTGCAGGACTAATACCTAAGAGGACTTTATCATATCATATTAAAGTGAAAAGTTATAAATTAGCTAAAAAGCTATATAAATTGTTTTTCTTTTGGAAAAAAGAAAATGAAATCGCTGAAATTATTAATAAAAAATTTGGCTCTGATGATTATAGAAATTCTTCTGGAATAATGAGGAAAATATTAGTAAAAGTAGTTAACGAAGATTTATCTTATTTATTAGAAGAGATTAAATGCCCAACTCTTTTGATTTGGGGAGACTTAGATGATGCTACTCCATTGTATCAAGCAAAGATTATGGAAGAAAAGATCAAAAATTCTGGTTTAGTTGTATTAGAGGGAACAGGACATTTTTCATATGTAGAAGATTATAATAAGTTTGCTTTAGTATTGAAATCGTTCTTCAATATAAAACAATAATAGTTTTGGAGGGGAATTTCTTGAAATATATTATATATTTAATCATTGTAGTGTTGTCTATACTTGTAGTACTAAAATACAATAGAAGGACAAAAAAGTTCTTACATATGTCTCAACTCGAAGGGTACGAGCCAAAAGAATACCTAAAGTGGGTTAAAAACAATAAAGATACAGCTTTCAACTTAAAAAGTACAGCAAAACCTGTAAAAAAGCCACTTGTGATGACGGATAGAGCAAAAAGACTATATATGTGCAATTTTATAATAAATGTCGTATTATTAGCTGTTCTTACATCGCTGATGCATTTACTTTTTAACTTTATTGCAATTTCTATAATTAGTTTTTTAGTATTTTCATTTATATTTTACTATTTGCAGCCCTTAACAGTATATTTATCAACAGCTATAATGAAACCATTAGAATTACATATTAATAAAGGTTATTATTTACAGGCTCAAAACAAAATCATGAAGAGAAAAGACTTAACGGTTATAGGGATTACAGGTAGCTTTGGAAAAACAAGTACTAAATTCATAGTTGGTACAATTCTTTCACAAAGATATAAGGTGTTGAATACCCCTGAATCGTATAATACTCCAATGGGATTATCTAAAGTCATTAACAATGAGCTCAAAGAAGAGCATCAAGTTTTTGTTGCTGAAATGGGGGCAAAAAAAATAGGCGAAATTAGAGAACTTGCAGAATTAGCCAAACCTAAGATTGGTATAATAACTTCAATAGGACCTGTTCATATAGAAACATTTAAGAACATCGATAATATAATGAAAACAAAATATGAATTAATCGAAGAGCTGCCAACAGATGGTATTGCAATATTCAATTATGATAATGAATATGTAAGGAAATTAGCAGATAAAACTTTTAAAGAAAAGATATTATATGGGATAGAGCTCAAAGACAAAGTGGATATTTATGTTGAAGATATTGAAATTTCAGAAAAAGGATCGTCTTTTACTTTAAAACATAAAGATGGGCGGAGCATAAGGTGCACTACTAAATTATTGGGTAAACATAATATATACAATATACTTGCAGGCGCAGCAGCGGCACTTTCCATGGGGCTAGATTTTGATGAGATCAAAGAAGGGATATCTAAAATTGAGCCAGTTGAACATAGGTTAAATCTAATAGATTCCCCAAATGGAGTAATAATAATTGACGATGCTTTTAATTCTAACCCAGAAGGTACAAAAGCTGCATTAGATGTAATTAGCCAGTTTAAAGAGGGGAAGAAAATCATAATTACCCCAGGAATGATTGAATTGGGTGAAATGGAAGAAAGATATAATAAAGAATTTGGAGTGAATATTGGCAAAGTTTGTGACTATGCCATATTGGTTGGCGAAAAAAGAACTAGACCAATTTATGAAGGATTAAAAGAATCGAACTTTAAGGAAGATCACATATTTGTTGTAAATAGTTTAGATGAAGCTACTAAAATAATAGCGAATTTAGCAAAACCAAAAGATGTAGTCTTGTTTGAGAATGATTTACCAGATACGTATTCAGAATAGGGGGTAGATTTATGAAAAATGTTGGAATTTTATTTGGAGGAAGAAGTGTTGAGCACGAGGTATCTGTAATAACAGCTATGCAAATTATTGAGAATATTGATAAGACAAAGTTTTATCCCATACCTATATATATAAATAAGAATGGTGAGTGGTTAGTATCAGAATCATTTCTTAAATTTGAAAGTTTTAAAAATGAAAAATTTGAGAATGTTAAAAAAATCATATTATCACCTAACTATAAAGATAACAACTTATATATACACCCAAATGATATAAAACTATTTACTAAGAAAGATTTGGAGAGTATAGATGTTTTTTTCCCTGCTTTTCATGGCACTAATGGAGAAGATGGTACTATACAAGGATTATTAGAACTTATAGGATTGCCATATGTAGGAGCAGGAGTATTAAGTTCTTCCGTTGGAATGGATAAAATAATCATGAAAGATATCTTTAAGTCTAACAACATCCCTGTAGTTGATTACACTTATTATTATAGAAGTACATGGAAATTGAGGAAAGAAGATATATTAAAAGACATTGAATCAAAGATAGCTTATCCACTATTTGTAAAACCAGCAAATCTTGGGTCAAGTATTGGAATTAGCAAGGTCAGAAGCAATGTAGACTTAGAAGGTGCAATAGAATTAGCCTTTAGCTATGACAGAAAAATTATAATTGAAAAGGCTGTTGAAAATCCAAGAGAAATCAACTGTGCTGTGATGGGATATGAAGATGATTTAGAAGTATCTTTATGTGAAGAACCGTTAGGTTGGAAAGAAATACTTTCATTTGAAGATAAATACGTTAAACAAGGCGGCAAAAGCACAAAAGGAGATAATAAGAATAAAAACATACCTGCAAATTTATCTGATGAGTTAAGGACAAAAATTGAAAATTATGCTAAATTAGCATTTAAATGTATTGACTGCAGAGGAAATGCAAGAATAGATTTTTTAGTGCAAGAAAACGATGTGTTTGTTAATGAAATAAATACAATGCCTGGTTCTATAGCATTTTATTTATGGGAAGGCAAAGGGTATAGTTTTAAAGACTTAATAACTAAAATGATAGATATAGCTATAGGAGCTCAAAAAGATAAAGAAGCAAATATGTACACTTACGATTCAAATTTGTTTAAACGGACTCAATTTGGGGCAAAAATAAAAAAATAAGGTAAAATATGCTGCGCAGTAAAGTGCAGCATAATTTATTAGATATATTGGAGGTATATTATGCCAATAAAAGAGAGAATCATAGAAATAATGAGTTCAAAAGAATACAAGCCATTGCTTAAGGAAGAATTGGCTTTTGTCTTTGGGATAAATAGAAAAGATGAAAAAGATTTCTTTAAAATTCTTTCTTCTTTAGAAAAAGAAGGTCTTATTGTAAAGAATAAAGAAGATAGATATATTTTAATAAATAGTGAACATATGGCAATAGGCAAGATTGAAGCAAATGAAAAGGGATATGGATTTCTAATTCCCAACGATAAATCAAAAGAAGATATATTTATTCCACCTGAAAATATGGAATCAGCTATGCACAATGACACAGTTATAGTAAATATAACTAGAAAAGCAGGACCGGATAAAAAAGCCGAAGGCGAAGTCATAAAAGTTTTAGAAAGGGCAAACACTGAGATAATTGGAACATTTGAAGACAATGGAAACTTTGGCTTTGTTGTGCCAGATAATCCCAAAATATATTACGACGTATTTATCCCTAAAAATGCAAAAAACAATGCAAAAAATGGGCAAAAAGTCATCGTAAGCGTAACAAAATGGCCAGATTATCATAAAAATCCTGAAGGGGTCATAAAAGAAGTACTTGGGTACAGTTACGAGAAAGGAATTGATATACTTTCAATTATCAAAGAATACAATTTGCCGACTGATTTTTCAGATGAAGCAAAAAAAGAAGCAAAACGAGTAGCAAAAATAGAACCAGATGACAAAGACAATAGGGTCGACTATAGAAATTTAACTGTTTTTACGATCGATGGTAAAGATGCAAAAGATTTTGACGATGCAGTGTCGATAGAAATGTTAGATAAAGATACATTTCTTTTAGGAGTTCATATTGCAGATGTATCACATTATGTAAGACCCAAAATGCAACTTGATAAAGAAGCACTTCTAAGAGGAAATTCTGTATACTTACTTGATAGAGTTATACCAATGCTTCCCGAAGAGTTAAGCAATGAGATTTGTTCATTAAATCCTGATACCGACAGACTCACACTATCTGTAATGATGAATATTGATAGGTCTGGGAAAGTCACAGATCATAAGATTTACAAGAGCATAATAAAAAGTAAAGCTCGATTAGTCTATGACGATGTTTCTGATCTTCTGGAAGGAGTAGAAAGAGATTATCCTAAAGAGTTATTAGCTGTTAAGGACGAATTATTCACAATGAGAGAGCTCATGGAAATTTTGCGCAATAGAAGAGAGAAAAGGGGCAGTATTGATTTTGATTTTCCTGAAAGCTATATTGAATTAGATGAA
>DAONLG010000069.1:0-8136 GCA_035406565.1 Soehngenia sp. | reverse complement strand
AAAATGTATTAGCTGAATTAGGGATTTCTAAAGTAGATGGTATATTGGTGGATTTAGGTGTTTCATCCCATCAACTAGATACTGCGCAAAGAGGCTTTTCATATAATTTGGATGCTCCATTAGATATGAGAATGGATACATCAAGGGATTTTTCAGCATGGAATGTTGTTAATCAATATAGTTTGGAAGAATTAACGGATATATTTTATAAATATGGCGAAGAAAAATGGGCAAAGAGGATAGCTGAATTTATAGTTGAAGAAAGGAAAGTAAAACCGATTGAAACTACTTTTGAATTAGTGAGTATAATAAAGAAAGCTATTCCTAAGAAAGTTAGACAAACAGGTCATCACCCAGCCAAAAAAGTTTTTCAAGCCATAAGGATAGAAGTAAATAATGAACTCGGAGTGTTAGAAAATACAATTGAAGATATGGTTGATGTCTTAAATATCGGAGGAAGGCTAGTAATTATAACTTTTCATTCTCTTGAAGACAGATTGGTAAAAGATAAATTTAAAGAGTTAAATACTTCTTGTGTTTGCCCTAAAGAATTGCCTGTATGTGTATGTAATCATGTTAAGAAAATAGAGATTATAACCAAAAAACCGATACTACCGACTTCAGATGAGATAAATGAAAATCCACGTTCTCATTCTGCAAAGTTAAGAATAGCGGAAAGGATATAGTAATAAAGGGAGGTATTATGATGATTGCAGAAAAAATTGACTATGAACTCATACAAGAATCGATTGAACAAAAAAATGAAAAAATAGTACATAAGAAAACTGCTATAAATAAAACTTCCTACATACTGATTTCTATTTGTTTTTTGATATCGTCTGTATTTATCTTACAAGGATATACAGATATCCAAACGATGCGTCTAGAAATAAACCAATTACAAAAGCAAAAGCAAGAATTAAATAGAAAAAAAGATGACTTATCTGTAAAACTTGAAGGCCTAAAAAACAATCAAGAAATAGAAAAGCAAGCTGAAAACCTACTAGGAATGAGCTATCCAAAGGAAGATCAAGTAGTGTATATTGCAATTGATGATACAAATGAGGCAATTCAATTTAGTCTTTTTGATAAAATTAAAGATGCGTTAAGTTTTTTTTCTAGTCTGTATTAGAGGTGGTAAATGATGAAAAAACCAACTAGAGCTAATTTCGTACGATTGAAGATTGCTATTTTAGTAGTGTCTTTAGTCGTGTTTTTTTTATTTTATAAATTAATTAAAATTCAAGTAGTAGAAGCAAATGACCTAAAAAAGCAAGCTTTAAAGCAATGGACTAAATCAGTAGAGATAGAACCTTCAAGGGGGATTATTTATGACAGAAATGGTAGAAAATTAGCCATAAATTCTCCATCTTACACTGTTTGGGCGTATGTTTCTGAGATTGAGAACCCTGAAGAAGTTGCAAAGAAAATTTCACCAATTATTGAGGAATCTGAAGAAGAAATTGTAAATTTAATCAAGAATGGTACAAACATGAAAAAATTAAAGCAATCAATAAATAGAGAACAGGCTGAAGAAATAAAGAATTTAAACATAGATGGAATATCAATCACAGAAGGCACTAAGCGATACTATCCACTTAATAATTTTGCATCTTATATAATTGGATTCACAGATGTTGACAATAATGGCCAATATGGGGTTGAAAAGACTTTTGACTCATATCTTAAAGGAGTTCCAGGACTTTGGATAAAATCAACAGATGCTGCAAATAGGCAACTACCATATGATGGAGAAATCATACATGAACCACAGAATGGATATAATTTATTGTTAACGATAGATGAAAATATTCAGCGTTTTGCAGAAGATGCAGCTTCTAACGCATTAGTAGATAATAAAGCTAAAAGCGTCAATATAATTGTCATGGATCCAACGACTGGAGAGATTTTAGCTTTAGCAAATAAACCTGATTATAATCTAAATTCTCCTAGAGAAGCAATTGATGAAAAGACTAAATCTGAATGGAGCAATTTAAGCCCAGAAGAACTTCAAAACGAGTGGTTTAAGTTATGGAGAAACTACTCAGTTAATGACTTATACGAACCAGGTTCTACATTCAAGATTGTTACAGCAGCTGCTGCTATAGAAGAAGGAGTTGTTAATAAGAACACTCATTTTTATTGTAATGGTTTTTATAAGTCGATTCCAGGAGTAACTTTAAGATGTGCAAAATGGTATGATCCTCACGGAGATCAAGACTTATATGAAGCATTTGCAAATTCATGCAATATTGCTTTTATTAATATGGCAAACAGTGTGGGAAAAGATAAAATGCTTGAGTATATAAAGGCATTTGGCTTTGGAGAATTGACGGGTATAGATTTACCTGGAGAACAAAAGGGTATAATTCCTCAAAGGGTAGAGGATATAAGTGATGTTAATTTAGCCACTATGTCATATGGGCACAGTGTAGCTGTTACTCCAATTCAAATGATAAATGCGATATCAGCAGTAGCAAATAATGGCAACTTAATGACACCACATATTGTCAAAGCTATAACTGACGATGACGGGAATTTAATAGAAGAGTACAAACCGGAGATTAGAAGACAAGTAATTTCAGAAAGTACAAGCAAAACAATTCTGGAAATGCTTGAAAAAACTGTAACTGAAGGCACTGGAACAAAGTCTTTTATTCCAGGGTATAGAGTAGGAGGGAAAACTGGTACTGCTGAAAAGATAATTGACGGGAAATATGTATCTGGGAAATATATATCGTCATTTGGAGGGGTTGCACCAGTAGATAATCCGAGAATTGCTGTTTTAGTTATTGTCGATGAGCCAACAGGCATATATTATGGAGGTACGGTAGCTGGACCTTATGCAAAAATGGTAATTGAGAATACTTTAGAGTATTTATCAGTTCCTAGAGAAATTTCTGATGAAGAAAAGAGCGAAAATATAGAAACTGTAGTAGTTCCAGATCTTGTTGGGCTAACATTAGTAGATGCGACTAAAATTCTCAAAGAAATGGGTTTGAGATATGTGACAGATTATGAAGAAATTTCACCGACTAGTAAAGTTGCTGATCAAAAGCCACTGGCTGGTACAGAAGTTGAAGTTAATTCATTAGTTGACTTATATTTCGAAAAGCAAAATTAAAATAATACTATAATTAATTTTAAATCTACTAGTAATATAATTGTTTTTTTTATATAATATAAAAGTAAACTACAGTACAAGGAGAGACAATAATGAGTTTTCAACTGAAATTGTTTTTGAGCATGGCAACTAGTTTAGTATTAAGTATATTTATAGGGCCAAAGGTTATAAAAATTTTGACTGATATGAAGGCGAAACAAAGCATCAGAGAAGATGGACCAGCCTCTCATATGGTAAAATCCGGGACTCCGACAATGGGTGGCATAATATTCTTAGCTGCTTTATTGATTTCATATATTATTTTTGGTTCTAAGACTAGTGATAACTTAATCATTATATTCATCACTTTAGGGTTTGGATTAGTAGGATTCTTAGACGATTTTTTAAAAGTTAAACTCAAGAGGAATCTTGGGTTAACAGCAATTCAAAAGATCATTGGTCAGCTTATTTTTACGTTCATATTATTATCATATTATTTGATTAACACACAAAATTCTTCTGAATTTTGGATCCCATTTACAACAGAAAAATATATTAATATGGGTGTACTAACAATACCGTTTCTCTTGATTGTTATTTTAGGATCTGTAAATGCTGTTAACTTAACTGATGGATTAGACGGATTGGCAAGTGGTATTTCAGCAATATTTTTCTCAGCTTTTGCATATATATGTCATAGAGCTGGATTTAATGATATTTCAATAATTTGTATTTCATTGGTAGGTAGTTTATTGGGATTTTTATATTTCAATCACTATCCAGCTAGAATATTTATGGGAGATACAGGAGCATTAGCATTAGGCGGAGCAGTTGCATCAATAGCACTGCTATCTGGCAATGTATTTTTAATTCCGATAGTAGGAGCTGTTTTTTTCATAGAAGCACTTTCGGTTATCATACAGGTATTGAGTTTTAAATTGACAGGCAAGAGAGTTTTCAAAATGGCTCCACTTCATCACCATTTTGAACAATCAGGATGGAAAGAAACTGATGTCGTAATAATGTTTTGGATTGTGAGTATTATATTTGCACTAATTGGCATATTTAGTTTATAGGGTGGTGTAGAAATGATAGTAGACAATAAAAATGTGCTTGTACTAGGCGTAGGTTTGACGGGAATTTCCGTATTAAATTTCTTAAAATCCAAGACAAATAAAATTTATGTATATGACGATTTGCCTTACTCTGATATTGTAAAAAAACTAAAAAATGCTGGAATCTACGACGTAGTTATTTTAGATTCAAAAAGTGAATTTATTAATAATATGGATATAATCATAACAAGTCCTGGTTTTCCTCCCTATCATGAGGTTATAATGAAAGCAAAATCTTCATTGATACCAATAATTTCTGATATTGAATTGGCTTATCACTACAAAAAGAGTTCAAACATATATGGTATAACTGGGACAAATGGAAAGACGACTTCTACAGTCCTATTAACTGAAATCCTCAAAAAAGATGGATTTAAAGTAGAAGCATTGGGTAATATTGGGACGCCGACCATAGAAAGACTTACAAATTGTTCTTTTGATGATAATTTTGTCATTGAATTGAGTAGTTTCCAATTAGAATACACAAATGACTTTAGGCCAAAAGCTGCACTGATACTAAATATAACAGAGGACCATTTAAATTGGCACGGTTCTATGGACAGCTATATTGCGGCAAAACTAAAAATATTCGCTAATCAAAAAGAAGATGATTTACTTGTTCTAAATTATGATGATGAAGTATTGAGAAACATAAATGTAAACAGCAGACCGAAACTAATGTATTTCAGTGTAAATAATACTTTAGATAAAGGCATTTTCATCAAGGATGGAAAGATAGTATTTAAAACTGAAGATATAGAAGAAGAAATAATAGATGTTCAAAAAATTAAATTACCAGGAAAACATAATTTGGAAAACATATGTGGAGTGTTATCCATATGCAAGTATTTGGGAGTATCTAATGATTCAATAGATAGTGTACTCAGCACATTCAGAGGGGTTGCACATAGAATAGAATTTGTTGCGACTAAGAATGACGTTGAATATTACAATGACTCAAAGGGAACAAATGTGGATTCGAGTATAAAGGCTATAGAGGCTCTAAAGGGTCCGATTATACTGATTGCTGGTGGTTACGATAAGAATGCTGATTATACTAGATTAATAGAAGCGCTTAAAGATAAATGCAAGGCGTTGATTGTGCTTGGGCAAACAAAAGAAAAGATCAAAGATGCTGCATATAATAATGATTTTTTAAATGTTTATTTAGCTAAAGATATGAGAGAAGCTGTTGATATAGCAACTAGTCTAAGTTCTCCTAATGATCAAGTGCTTTTATCTCCAGCGTGTGCTAGTTGGGATATGTATAAGAACTATGAAGAAAGAGGAGATCATTTTAAGAAAATTGTAAATGACATTATGGAGTGAGTTTAATGAAAAGTAAATTGCGAAAACACGAACCAGATTTTTATATTCTCATTTCCACCATAATGTTAGTTTTCATTGGTGTAATAATGGTATATAGTGCAAGCTCTCCTAAAGCTTTACAAGAATTTGGAGATCCATTACATTTTTTTAAAAGACAATTAGCTTGGGCTGTTTTAGGCTTGTTCGCAATGATCATAATTATGAACATTGATTATCATATATGGAAAAAACATGCAACAGCTGTATACATTTTTACAATTATACTGGGCTTATTGATATTTACACCTTTAGGAATAGAATTAAAAGGTGCGAGGCGTTGGATAAACATAGGTTTTACCACTTTCATGCCATCAGATGCAATAAAGCTTGGAAGTATTATATTTTATGCAGCATTTTTAGAAAATAAAAAAGATAAAGTTTCAAAGCTAATAGATGGATTAGTTCCAGCATTTTTATTAATCGGGTTGTCTACCGGATTAGTTTACTTGCAAAAAGATTTAAGCACATCTATTACTGTAGCAGGAACAATGCTAAGCATGTATTTTATTGCGGGAATGCCATATTATGTTTTAATAATATCTGCTGGTTTAGCAGCTATTTTGTTTAAAGTAGCTGTTTATTCAGAAGGTAACGAATATAGATTGGAGAGAATAAAATCTTTTAGAGATCCATTTGCAGATAAACTAGGAGATGGATATCAGATAGTGCAATCACTGTACGCTTTAGGCTCAGGTGGATTATTTGGAGTAGGTCTTGGGAAAAGCAAGCAAAAATTTTTTTACATACCTGAGGCTTATAACGATTTTATTTTTTCGATAATTGGAGAGGAATTAGGACTTGTTGGAACTACATTTATACTTTCACTTTATGCAATAATCATTTTTAGAGCATTTCATGTAGCGAGAAATTCTAATGATAAATTTGCCCTTTTTGTAGCAAGTGGTATTGGCTCATTAATAGCGATACAAGCATTAATGAATATAGCTGTTGTAACTTCAAGCATACCACCTACGGGAATAAATTTACCGTTTGTGAGTTCTGGAGGTACTTCTTTAATTTTTTATTTAATAAGCATTGGTATTCTATTAAATATATCAAGATATACAAAAACAGGTAGGAGTAAAAAAAATGAACATAATAATTAGTGGTGGTGGAACTGGAGGGCATATTTATCCAGCTCTAGCAATTGCAAAAGAAATTAAAAAAAGATATAAAGAAAAAGTTAACATATACTATGTCGGAACACCTAATGGAATGGAGAAAGAACTAGCTAAAAGAGAAGGCTACGAATACAGACAAGTAAGGGTAATGGGCATGCCTAGAAACTTAAGCAGAGAATCAATTAAATCTGCAAAAGAACTTTTAATCGGATTAAATGATTCGAGGAAGATAATAAATGAATTAAATCCAAAGTTAATCATAGCGACTGGCGGATATGTCTGTTTCCCAATATCATATGTGGGAAATCTTAAAAAAATTCCAGTATGCATTCATGAGCAAAATGCTTTCCCGGGAATAACAAATAAAATCCTATCTAGGTATGCGAGTAAAGTTTTTATAACATTTGATGAATCTAAAAAATATTTTAAACATCCTGAGCGAACTATATTGACTGGAAATCCTATTAGAGAAGAATTGTTTCTTGTAGACAAAAAAGCTGCATATAAGGCTTTTGACCTTAATAGTGATAAACCAATCATACTATCTTTTGGTGGCAGTGGAGGTCAAAACAGTCTTAATGAAGCTATATTGACTTATATACAGAGCATTTCAGAATGCAATGATGTTCAATTAATTCATATAACAGGAAAATCACATTATGAAGGTTTTAAAGAAGCATTAGAAAAAAAAGGTGTGGATTTGAAAGAGAATATCAAAATATTTCCATATTTACATGACTTGCCAAAAGTGTTGAACATTGCAACACTAGTAATCGCAAGTGCTGGTGCGATAACTTTGGCTGAAATAAGTGCTCTGGGAATACCAAGCATTTTGATACCAAAAGCATATACTGCTGAAAACCATCAAGAATACAATGCACAAGTTTTTGAAGATGCAGGAGCGAGCGTGGTAATCAAAGAGAAAGATCTAAATGGGGAAGTATTGGCTAAAACTATAAATGAATTAATAAGTGATAAAAGAAGACTTATGGAAATGAGCAATAATACAAAAAAGCTAATGAATACAAATGCAACTGAAATTATAGTAGATGAATTGAACCAATATTTAAGATAGTAGGGATTCTATGAATAAGCTCACTAGAGTTGAAAAAAAAAGAAGAAAGAAGAAATTTTTCAGGAGAATTTTTCTTCTTCTCTTACTCACATTTATAATATACAATGCACTTATAAGAATTGAATTATTTAATATTAATAAAATAGAAATTTCTGGAAATATAAACATTACTGAAGAACAGATAATAGAAAAAGCAGGATTCAATTTAGGCGATAACTTGTTTAAGATTAACAGATTCACCATAGCTAATAAGCTAAAAAAAATTGGATATATAGAAAAAATAGATATTGACAAAGTATTCCCAAGTACTATTAGAATTAAGATTGATGAGAGAACACCATATGTTGAGGTTAT
>DAONLG010000068.1:0-8183 GCA_035406565.1 Soehngenia sp. | reverse complement strand
ATGGATAATGTTGTACTTAGATTGGATGGAAGAAAAGCTGTTAATGATTATATGCGAATGACATTAAATGATGGTGGAAGCTATGATATAATTGTACCAAAAATTAAAGAAATGATAGAACGAAGGAAAAATAAAGATTATTATGTGAGAGGCACATTTACATCTAAAAACCTTGATTTTTCACAAGACTGTTTAGAATATTATAATCATGGATTTAAGAATATCTCAATTGAGCCAGTTGTAACAAATCCAAATGAAGATTATGCAATTAGGGAAGAACATATTGAGAGGATTTTAAAAGAATATGAAGATTTTTCTAAAAAATACATGGAGTTAAAAAAGAATGATCCCGAATTTTTATTTTTTCATTTTATGATAGACTTAAATCAAGGTCCATGTGCTGTCAAGAAATCAGTAGGCTGCGGTGCGGGCAGTGAATATATTGCAGTAACTCCAGAAGGCGATATCTATCCCTGCCATCAATTCGTTGGAGAAGAAGAATTTAAGATGGGTACTTTAGAATCTGGTATTATTAATACAGATTTACGAGAAAAATTTAAAAAAGCAAATGTAAATACTAAGGATAAATGTAAAACATGTTGGGCAAAATTCTATTGTAGCGGCGGATGCCATGCAAATGCTTACTACTCAAATAATGATATATTAAAACCTCACGATTTAAGTTGTGAGATGGAAAAGAAAAGACTAGAATGTGCATTGTCAATTTTAGCTAACGAGTAGATGTGGAGGGGAAAATGAAGAAAAGTCTTGTCATCTTAATATTAATAGTATTGTTTATCATTTTGCTTTCGTATATTGCAGTATTTGGAGTTGAAATAGGAAATATTTCTATAAATAATGTAAAAGATTCTTTAGATTTAGGGCTAGATTTAAATGGCGGCATATATGTGGTGCTTGAAGCCAAAACTGATAAAAAGGGTGAAGAGCTCAATAAGCTCATGCAGCAAACTAAGTCAATCATAATGCAAAGGGTAGACGGTCTTGGTGTGTCTGAGCCTAATATTGTCATTGAAGGTAATAATCGCATTAGAGTAGAACTCGCAGGGATTAAAGATCCTCAACAAGCAATAGATTTAATAGGCAAAACAGCCCAACTTGAATTTTTAAGTCCAAACAAAAAGGTTGTACTGACTGGTAAAAATATAGTTGATGCTAAAGTAGTTTATAAAAAAGATCAATTAGAAGGAAACAAACCTGTTGTATCTATAGAGATGGACAAAGAAGGGGCAGAAATATTTTATGAATTAACTAAGCAGCTATCCACTTTATCTTCTCAAATTGACAAGACTGTTTATATTGTTCTCGATGGAAAAGTCATATCAGCTCCCACAGTAGTTGAACCCATTGAAGACGGGAGACCAATAATCGATGGTGATTTTACATTTGAGGAAGCAAACAATTTAGCAACTTTAATTAGAGCTGGTGCCCTCCCAGTGCCAATGGAGGAACTCCAAACCTCTATAATAGGACCTTCACTTGGACTTGAAGCTTTTGATAAAAGTATTTTTGCAGCAGGGATAGCAATGTTAATTATATTTTTATTTATGACTATAATATACAAATTACCTGGGATTGTTGCATCTTTAGGATTGGTATTATATACCCTTATTGTATTGTATTTCATGGTTTTCATTCATGCTAAATTAACTTTACCAGGAATTGCTGGACTTGTTTTATCAATAGGAATGGCAGTTGATGCAAATGTTATTATTTTTGAGAGGATAAAAGAAGAAATTAAATCAGGAAAGACAATAAGAGTATCTGTTATTTCAGGGTTTGATCGTGCTTTAAGATCAATTCTAGATTCAAATATAACTACATTAATCGCAGGGGTTATTCTATATGTTTTTGGTATAGGACCTATCAAGGGTTTTGGCATTACATTAATCATAGGCATTATTGCATCAATGTTAACTGCGGTTTTATTTACTAAATATGTTTTGAAACTTATTGTAGGCATTACCGGCAATAAAAATCCTTGGTTATATGGCGTGAAGGAGGTATAATTAGCATGGATGTATTAAAATATAAAAAAATAACATATTCAATATCAATTGCAATAATTCTTGCCGGTATTGTTCTATTTTTCATAAGAGGCTTTAATCTAGGAATAGATTTTACAGGTGGTACTATAATCACCCTCAACTTAAGCGAATATACTTCAACTGAAGAAGTAAAAGAAATCATCAATAAATATGATGAAAATGCTTCTATAATTCACGAGGGTGAGAATAAAGACACAATTATAATTAAGAGCAATAAAGATTTAAGCAATAAAGACATCAATTCTTTGATAGATGACTTTAGAAATCAATATGGATTGAGTAACAATAGTTATCAAACAGAAAAATTTGGCCCAAGCATGGGTAGCGAAATATTCAAAAGAGCTATTATTTCAATTATTGTAGCATTGGTATGTATGCTTATCTATATATCTATTAGGTTTCAATTTAATTTTGGCGTTGCAGCAATTATAGCGTTAATACATGATTGTTTAATTATGACTTCACTCTATTTGATTTTATATATTCCAGTAAATAGTGCGTTTATTGCTGCGATTTTAACAATATTAGGGTATTCAATTAATGATACGATAGTAATATTTGATAGAATAAGAGAAGAACTTCACATGAATAGAAAGATGAAATTAGATTTACTCATAAATAATAGCATAAAAATGACCCTTAGAAGGACATTATACACAACATTAACAACTTTAATTGCAGTATTTAGCCTCTATATCTTTGGAGTAGATGACATTAAAGAATTGGCATTGCCGTTGATTTTTGGTATGATAGCAGGAACATATTCAACTTTATTTATAGCAAGCCCAATATGGTATAAGATGGAAATGAAAGCCAGATCTAATTAATAAGGGGTGATAAAATGCAAAAAAGTTTAATAATCACACTAATTTTATCAATCATAGTGATAATATTTGCCATAAACAATAGCGCAATTGTAACTATTGATTTGATTTTTACGCAGATTGAGATATCTGAAGCAATAGTAATATTTGTTTGTGTATTAATAGGCGTAGCGATTACTTCTATTTTCAGCTGGGTTAGAGAAATGAAATTAAAAAAGCAGATTAAGCAACTGAATTTAAAAATAGATGAGTTAAATGCAAATATAATAAATCTTGAGAAAATAGTTGAAGAAAAAGAAGAACAGATAAAATTACTTTATTCGAAAAATGAGAATTAATATTGGTTAATATGATTGGTTTTTATACGTAAAAAATGTTAGAATTTAGATAATATTATCTAAATTCTTTTTTTGGAGTGAAAAGATTGGAAAAGTGGTATATAAGGAATAAAAAAGGAAATATTGAAAAAATATCTAATGAATTTAACATATCAAAAGTACTTGCTAAACTATTAATAAATCGCGATATAACTGACGCTGACAATATTTATAAGTTTTTAAACCCTAATATAGAGTCGCAGTATGATGAAGAATTGATGAACGACTTTAAAACGGCTATAAATTTAATCAAATTAAAAATATCGCAAAGAAAAAAAATTAGAATCATTGGGGACTATGATGTAGATGGAATTACTTCAGTCTATATATTGTATGATTGCTTAAGAAAAATTGGTGCAGATGTTGATTATTACATTCCTCATAGAGTAACTGATGGGTATGGGATAAACAAGACCATAGTACTTGAAGCTAAAGCCCAGGGTGTGGATACAATAATTACATGTGATAATGGCATTTCTCAACTTGAGCCGTTAGAGATTGCTAAAAATATGGAAATGACTTATATAATTACTGATCATCACGATATTGCAATTGATAATAACAATATCGATAACCCAATATTTAAGTTAGCCGATGCAGTAATTAATCCTCATAAATACTCATGTAAATACCCAAATAAAAATATCTGTGGCGCTGGTATTGCTTATAAAATAGCAAGAAGTTTACAAAAAAATTATAGTATAGCTAATTATAACACTAATTATTTAGAATTTGTAGCACTTGCAACTGTTTGTGACGTTGTTGATCTTAGAGATGAAAATAGGATTTTTGTTGTTGAGGGTTTAAACAGGATAAAGGCTACAGAAAATATCGGATTAAAAACGTTATTGAGAAAAGTTGGACTCATGGATAAAAATATAACCACATACCACATTGGCTTTATTATTGGTCCAATACTAAATGCATCAGGAAGACTTGAAAGTGCATTATTGGCTCTTGAGTTATTTATCACTAATGAGATTGACAGAATAGATGAAATATCTGATAAATTGATTGCATTAAATCAAGAGAGAAAAGATATGACAGAAATTGGAGTTAATAGTGTTATAAAGATAATTGAAGATAATTTTCGTGATGACAATGTACTAGTAGTTTATGAACCAACTATACATGAAAGTATTGCAGGTATTATAGCGGGCAGAGTTAAAGAGAAGTATAATAAACCTACAATAGTTCTCACTAAATCAAAGAATAACATAAAAGGGTCTGCCCGCTCGATAGAGGAATATCATATGTACAACGAATTATACAAATGTAAAGATATTCTTCTAAATTTTGGTGGGCATCCGATGGCTGCAGGACTTTCACTAGAGAAATCCAATATAGATACTCTAAGGCATAAGCTCAACAACTTATCTGGATTAACTCAAGAAGATATTGCCAATAAAATTTACATCGATATGCCATTATCTTTGAGCAATGTTGATGAGAAATTGATTCAAGAGATAAACATATTAAATCCATGTGGTGCAGGTAATCCTAAACCTCTCTTTGGTGCAAAGGGCATTAATATTCTAAAATTAAATGTTTTAGGTAAGAATGAAAATGTATTAAAATTTGTCGCTGAATACAAGGGAAAAATATATAATAACATTATTTTGTTTCAAAGCTTAAATGAATTTTCAAATTCACTTAAATTATTTTACAATGATGATACTTTGGAAGAATTATTGTTAGGAAAAGAAAATAGTAGTAGAATAGATATAATATACTACCCTGAATTAAATATATATAATGGAATAACACAGGTACAATTTATTATTAAAAATTATAGATTTATTTGAAACCTATGAAAAGGTGATATTATGTTAGAAAATTTATTATTAAAAATTGAACAATACAATCCACAAGCAGATTTAGAGCTTATTATAAGAGCGTATAATTTCGCTGAATCAGCTCATCAAGGGCAAGTAAGAAACTCTGGTGAAAAGTATTTTATTCATCCTTTTCAGGTAGCAATGATACTTGCAGATTTGAACATGGACACTGCAACTATTGCTGCAGGACTCTTACATGATGTTATAGAAGATACAGAATACACTTATGAGGACATAAAAAAAGAATTTGGTGAAGAAGTTGCGGATTTAGTTGAAGGAGTAACAAAATTAAAGAAACTTGAATATAAAACAAAGCAGGAAAATCAAGCAGAAAATTTAAGAAAAATGGTCATTGCCATGGCTAAAGATATTAGAGTCATCATCATAAAATTAGCTGATAGACTTCATAACATGAGAACATTAGAGTATATGACTGAAAAAAAGAAAAAAGAAAAAGCTCTAGAAACACTGGAAATTTATGCCCCTATAGCTCATAGATTAGGTATGTCTAAATTAAAGTGGGAATTAGAAGATCTTTCATTGAGATATCTTGATCCAGATAATTATTATGATCTCGTTGATAAAGTATCCAAAAAAAGAAGAGAAAGAGAAGCTTATATTGAAGAAGTAATTAAAGTTTTATATGAAAAATTAGAAGAAGTGAATATAAAATGTGAAATAAGTGGCAGACCAAAAAATTTTTACAGCATTTATAAAAAAATGATGTATCAGGGTAAAGCTTTTGAAGAAATATATGACTTAACGGCTATCAGAATATTAGTTGATACAGTAAAAGATTGTTATGGTGCACTCGGAGTAGTTCATACTCTTTGGAAACCATTACCAGGCAGGTTTAAGGATTATATAGCCATGCCAAAGCCAAACATGTATCAATCGCTTCATACAACTGTAATAGGATATAAAGGAGAAATATTTGAAGTTCAGATAAGAACTTATGAAATGCATAAAACTGCTGAATACGGTATTGCAGCTCATTGGAAATATAAAGAAGGCTATAGTAAAAGTACAAATTTTGATGAAAAATTGACGTGGTTAAGACAACTGTTAGAATGGCAAACAGATCTAAGCGATCCAAAGGACTTCATGGATACTTTAAAAATTGACTTTTTTACAGATGAAGTATTCGTATTCACTCCTAAAGGTGATGTAATTAATTTACCAGAAGGGTCAACTCCTATTGATTTTGCTTATAGAGTTCATACCGATGTTGGGAACAAGTGTGTTGGCGCAAAAGTTGATAATAGGATAGTACCACTTAACTATAAGTTGCAAAATGGAAATATTGTTGAAATAATTACAAGCCCTAATAGTACTGGGCCAAGTAGAGACTGGTTAAATATAGTTAAAAGCACGCAGGCTAAAAACAAAATAAAACAATATTTCAAGTATAAGGAAAGAGACACCAATATTGAAAAAGGTAAAGAGATTTTAGAAAAAGAGGTAAAAAGACTTGGATATAAACCTCAGGATATATTAAAAGAAGATTGGCTAAAAGCTGTCTCGAATAAGATGAGTATAGTTTCAGTTGAAGATCTTTATGCATCTATTGGATATGGAAATATTTCTGTAAATCAAGTTATCAATAAATTGAAAGATCAACATGGTGATATTTTCAAACCAAATGAAATGGATTTGATTGAACAAAAAATACAAAAATCAGAAAATAAAGCAAGAAAAAAATCTAATCAAGGTGTGAAACTTGAAGGTGTAGATAATATAAAAATAAAATTTGCAAAATGCTGTAATCCATTGCCGGGTGATGATATTATAGGATTTGTTACTAAAGGAAGAGGGGTATCTATTCACCGCACTGATTGTCCAAATCTAAAAACTATAATGAATGAAAAAGAACGATTAATAAAGGTATATTGGGATACAGAAAAGTCGACATCTTATCAAGCAGAAATTAAAGTGAAAGCTCAAGATAGAGAGGGATTGCTGGCAGATATAACAGCGAAGCTGAATGAATTAGATGCAGGTTTATTATCTTTAAATGCAAAAAAGTCAAAAGACAAGACGGTTGCTATACGAATTGTGCTTGAAATAAAAAATAAAGATGAATTAAATGAATTAATTAAAAAACTTAAGAGAATTAAAAATGTTCAAGAAGTATACAGAGTAACTGCATAGGAGGTTTCATTTTGAGAGCAGTAGTACAGAAAGTTAAAGATGCAAAAGTTATTGTTGATAATTTAGTAGTAGGGGAAATAGACTATGGAATATTAACTTATATTGCCATAACTCATGATGATTCTAATAAAGATATAGATTATATGATTGATAAAATAACCGGATTGAGAATATTTGATGATCAAGATGGGAAAATGAATTTATCAGTAGAAGATGTTTTCGGAGAGATTTTAGTTGTCTCACAATTTACTTTGTATGGAGATGTGAGGAAAGGTAAAAGACCAAGTTTTATTCAATCTGCGCCTTTTGATTTTGGAAAAACAATGTATGATGAGTTCATTAGAAAACTCAAGCAAAAAAGTATCAATATACAAACTGGCATTTATGGAGCAGATATGGTAGTGGAATATAAGAATGAAGGCCCAGTAACAATTTTAATAGATAGCAAGAAATTATTTTAAGAGGTGGTTAAATGAATTTAATAGCATTGCAAACTGGAATATATGGAGTCAACACATATATAGTCTATGATGACAATAGCAAAGAATGCTTAATAGTCGATCCAAGTTCAGATAGTGATATTATTATTAACAAAATAAACACAATGAAATTAATGCCTAAATATATAGTTTTGACTCATGCACATGGTGACCATATTGGTGCTGTAGGAGAGGTAAAAGCAAAATTAAATATACCTGTTTTCGTGCACAAAGATGATTACGAAATGTTGATGGATCCAGACTTGAATTTATCTAAATCTATGTCTTATGGTCCAATATCTATAAAAGCGGATGGAGTACTAAAAGATAATGATTATTTAACTTTAGGCGGTAAACTTTTGAGAGTTATTCATACGCCTGGGCACACTAAAGGCGGAATATGTTTATATTTTGATAATTATTTGATATCAGGAGATACTCTATTTAA
>DAONLG010000067.1:0-8570 GCA_035406565.1 Soehngenia sp. | reverse complement strand
TGGTGATCCATCCGCGACTCGAACGCGGGACACCCTGATTAAAAGTCAGGTGCTCTGCCGACTGAGCTAATGGATCAACTATGGGGTGGGTAATGGGATTCGAACCCATGACCTCCAGAGCCACAATCTGGCGCCCTAACCAACTAGGCCATACCCACCATACATTTGGTGGAGCGGGTGAAGGGAATCGAACCCTCGCAGCTGGCTTGGGAAGCCAGTGCTCTACCACTGAGCTACACCCGCAAAGCGATAAATTTTCAGTGATATGCTTGAAATCAATATCCAATAAATGATATCTAATTTGTGCTGACTTAAATAAGTATAACAATTTGGTTTATGCTTGTCAATACAAATACAAAATAAATTTAGCTGTTGATTGAAAAAATATCGCATTGATTTTAAATCAATATTTCATATTGATTAACTTTCATACAGTTCCATTTAAATACCATTTGTTAAATGCTTTATCCATAGCTATTTCCCAGATATAAAACGAGGCAATTGTAGAATATGGGCTAAACATATCTTTATATTTTTTTATTGCAATCTTATCATTTATATCTTCACCATACATCATCGACAAGCCTTTTCTAATCCCAAAATCATCTAAAGCCAAAATATCCTTTCTTCCAAGCGAAAAGATTAAAGTCATTTGAGCTGTCCATTTACCTACTCCAGGAAATTTTATCAAAGCATCAATAGCTTCATCGTCATTTAATTCTTTTAATGCATCAAAATCATATCCATAAATATATTTATGTTCTATCATTGTCTTTATATATTCGCATTTTCTTTTGCTTATTCCACATTCTCTATAATCATTTTCATCAATTGCTAATAATCTTTTTTTATCAAAATCATCCGTCAAGTCTATAAACCTATTTAATATAGTTTCATAGGCTTTGGAAGATATTTGCTGGCTTAATATATTTTTAATCAGAGCCTTAAAAATGTCTTTTTCTACTTCTCTATATATGTGCCCATAATGATTGATAACAAACCCCATCTTCTTGTCTTTCTTACTCAGATAGTCTTTTTCTACATTTCCATATTCAAAATGCATTTTAGTTAATACTCCTTATATTTGATTGTTTCTACAGGTAATCCTTTGTTTTGAAGCCGTTTTTCCACATTATCTTTGACAATTGAATATACAAATACAAAAAGCGGCACACCAATAACTAGACCAATAAACCCAAATATCTCACCTGATATTAATAGAGAAAACAATATCCAAAATGCAGATATGCCAAGTGTATCTCCAAGTATTTTAGGGCCAATTACGTTCCCATCTAACTGCTGAATTATCAAGATAATTACTAGAAACCATAATGCTTTAATTGGAGAAACAAATAATATGATGAAAAACGAAGGAATTGCTCCAATAAAAGGTCCGAAAAAAGGAATTATATTTGTAACTCCAACGATAAATGAGATTAATAGCGAATATGGCATTTTGGTCACAGTTAAAACTATATAGGTCAAAATCGCAATTATTGTCGAGTCGATTATCTTTCCAACTAGAAACCTTCCAAATATGTCATCCGCCCTTTTTGCCAACTCAATATTTCTCATTGCTCTTTCTTTTGAGAAAATGCTAAAATCTAGTTTCTTAATTAACATAGAAAATTTCTCTTTTTCAATTAGCATATAAATGGATATGATAATACCCAATACTATATTCCATACACTTGAAAACAATTTACCCGCATAAGAGCCTATGATCGGCAATGAATTAGAAATAAAATTGATTATGTTATCAACAAAATTATTCCATCTTAAAACAATGTCATCAATATATGACTGTGATATATTTAATTTGTTTATAAAGTCAATTATGCTTTTAGATAAAGAATCATAGTTATTTATAACCGTATAAACTGCTCCCGTTACAGAATTTATTAATTGAGGTAAAACAAGATAGATGAATAAAAATAAACCAGCAAACAATATTAAATATGTCGATATTATACTCAATGTTCTCTTTGCCTTATTTTCTCTACGTTGAGCAAAAAATGATTTGAATGCTTTTCTTTCAATAAAATCTAATATAAAATTTGCTAAATATGCGATTGCAAATCCTATTGTAAATGGCTCAAAAACTTTTATATATCTATTTAACCAAGCTAAAAATAATCCAAATTCAGAGATTATTATGTAAAAAATTATGCTAAGAAACACAACTATGATGGAATACGCTGAAATAGTAGTATATTTTTTATTCCATTCTATCTTCATTTTATCCTCCAAATGCTAAATATTTAAAATGCCTTTGATAGTTCAATTAATGCATCATCACACAGTCTATAAACAGTCCATTCATCCATAGGAATAGCACCTAATTTCAAATAAAAATCAATCGATGGTTTATTCCAATCCAAGCACCACCATTCAAATCTCCCACAATCTTCTTCCACTGCTATCTTTGCCAAATAGGCTAAAAGTGTTTTTCCTATTCCTTTTCCTCTCATTTGCTCCCTTACATATAAATCTTCCAAATACAATCCAGGTTTCCCTAAAAAAGTCGAAAAATTATTAAAATACAGTGCAAACCCAACTTCTTCACCATCATAAACGGCAAATACAACTTCAGCCTTATTCCTGTTAAATATTGAATCTTCAATTATCTCTTCTGTTGCTACCACTTGATCAAGCATTTTTTCATAGTCAGCCAGTTCTTTAATAAATTTCAAAATCAATGGCACATCATCTCTAATAGCTTTTCTTATGTATAAACCTTCAACCTTAGTTGGCATTAAATCTTTCATTAAATCACACTCCAGTAATTTTAATTATTTGAAATTTTAATATAATTATACCATACAGTTGTATTTGCGTAATATAAAACTTTAAATTGTTTTTTATTGGTATTTTGGGGTAAAAACTTTATGTAAGAATTAAAAGGAGGGGATATAATGACTAAGAGAAATTTTCTATACATCATAGGTGGTTTGATAATGATAGTAGCAAGTGTTACTGCTTTTGTGAATCCTTTAGCTACAGTAGCTACTTTGGCGATTATTATCGGAGCAGTCAGTGTAGTCAGAGGTATTATGATGATAATAGCTTATTGGAATTTAAGAGAAGAGTTTAATTTCAGATCTAAGTTTATGTTGTTCTTTGGCATTTTATTAACTTTATTTGGAATATTGCTGTTATTTAAGACTGAATTTGCTATAAATATTTTGACTTATGCAGTAGCCATCTGGTTTATAGTAGAAGCTGTACAAAATTTCTTCTCAATAGGAATATATAAAAAAATTAGTCCAGCTATTTATTCAACAAGTATTGTAATGAATATTTTATTGTTGCTCTTTGGAGTTTTGCTACTACTTAATCCTCTAATCACTTGGGTAACAGTTTCTGTTTTAATAGGTCTGATCCTGTTAATTGCAGGATTAAATTATTTAATTTACGGTATTGTATATCGAGAAAAGATATAGGCTAGCCTATATCTTTTCTTCTTTTAAAGCTTTTACTAATGAAACTATCGCTAAAAGCATAACAAATATAAATGGAAATGCAGCTGCAACAGATGCTGTCTGTAATGCTTGTAGCCCTCCTGCTAAAAGCAATGACGTTGCCAGAAGCGCTTGAACAATTCCCCATATGAACTGCTTTCTTGTGCTTGGATTTAAATCCCCATGCGAGGATAGCATTCCAAGTACAAAAGTGGCTGAATTTGCTGAAGTTATAAAAAATGTTCCCAATAATACTACTGTTATCATTGATAGTACTGTACTAAGAGGATAATAGTCGAAAACTTTAAAGAGTGCTGTAGAAGGATTACTAGCTGCGAGGGTTAAACCCTCCAAACCTATTTTATCAAGTAAATTCATTCCCATAGATCCAAAAGCAGCAAACCAAATCAGAGAAACCAATGCAGGTGCTAACATAACTCCTCCTATGAACTCTCTAATAGTCCTGCCTTTAGATATTCTAGCAATGAATGTCCCAACAAATGGTGCCCAAGCAATCCACCAAGCCCAATAAAAAATGGTCCATGCGTTAGTCCAAGAATTATCTCCCATAGCTTCTATATGCAGACTATCTGATATAAAATTATTTAAATACAATCCAATTCCATTTGTAAGTGAATTAATAACTTTTAAAGTTGGCCCCAATAATATTGTCAATATCAGTAATGTAAACGCTAAAATAAGATTCATATCCCCTAAAAATTTAATCCCCTTGTCAATTCCACTAACAGCTGTCCAAATATATAACACTGTTATAACTCCAATGATTATAATTTGCACTAACCTTGTTTCAGGAATATCAAATAAATAATTTAGCCCGCTATTTATCTGCATAGTACCTAACCCAAGTGATGTAGCAACTCCAGCTACAGTAGCAAATACAGCTAATATATCTATAGTCTTTCCTATTGGGCCATTTATTCTTTTTTCCCCAAATATCGGTATAAATATGCTGCTTATTAAGCCGGGTTTACCTTTTCTGAATTGAAAATATGCTAGAGCTAAGCCTATTATGCTATAATTTGCCCAAGGATGAAGACCCCAATGCATGAAAGAAGATTTCATAGCAAAGTTAAAAGCTTGAGGAGTACCTGCTTGTATGCCATTGGCAGGATTTACAAAATGAGAAATAGGTTCTGCAACACCCCAAAATACCAATCCAATGCCCATTCCTGCACCAAAGAGCATTCCAAACCATGATTTTGTACTGTATTCAGGCTTTGAATCTTCACTCCCAAGTTTAATGTTTCCATATTTACTAAACGCTAAAACAACAGCAAATATTACAAAAATAAACATCGATGTCAAATACAGCCACCCAAATTTATTAGTTAGAAAGTTTAAAAGTGAATTTGCAAATCTAGAAAAATTATCTTGATTAACTATACTCCATGTAACAATTCCTATAGTTAAAATTAAAGAAATATAAAAAACAGCATTGTCCTTCTTTTTTGCGCTTTCCATAATATATCTCTCCTATCCATTTTTTTAAGAGAATTCAAGGGGCTTTTAAAGCCCCTATTTAAAATTTAACTTTAAATACTGTTTGATCTTCTATTTCAGTAGTTAGAGCATCTAAAGCTACTCCTACTCTGTGATATCTCAATTTATATTGTTGTTCTTTTGGAGTTAATGGATCTCCTAATGGATAAGGGATTGATATAGTTGGAACTATTCGATTTGCTCCTACAGTCAATGCTACTGGAACCAAATTGCACATTTGAACTACAGGAATTCCTGCCCTCTCTATTTCTTTTACAATCGTTGCTCCGCAACGAGTACAAGTGCCTCAGGTGGAAACTAATATAACTCCATCAACCTTATCTTTCTTAAGTTCTTCAACTATTTCTTTTCCCATTCTGCTAGCTTCTTTTTGAGTTGTTCCAGTACCAACTGTGCTATAAAAATATTTATGAAGTTTTCCTATCTTGCCTTCTCTTAAATACTCTTTCATAACATCTAGTGGCAATATAACATTAGGATCTGCATCTGCTGCAGCAGGATCAAAACCTGCGTGTATTGTCTTATACACCCCGGACTCTAGTCTTTCTAAATTCGAAATATCGTATTTGCCCCATCTTGTTGCTGAAGCAGATTGAATTCTATCTGGATTCTCTACGGGAACTATTCCTCCTGTTGTAACAAGTGCAATATTAGCTTTTGACAAATCTTTTATTGGATGAGCTATATCTACTCTATCTTGTTTTGGAATAGGAAGCTCTGTGACAAATTCTTCATTGTTCAACTTCTTGATGAGCATTTCTACTCCTCTTCTTGCTGCAGTTTTCTTATCATCAAGCCATACTTGAGATCTTATACCTCTCTCAAAGAAGCCCTCTTCATCAGCTGAACCTGTTTTCTTGCCATTTAAAATTTTATTTGCAAAATCAGCCATTTTCTTTACATCATCTCTAAGTTTAGCTGCTGATTTACCCCCTTTAAAGATATATATATCTTTTTTAAACATATCCACTCCAGGATTTTCTTCATTCATTGAGGTTATAGCTTCAACATTGAACTTTTCTTTAACTGCTTTACATATTGTACCACACGCAACACCATACCTACCCGCATTAAAAGCTGGCCCTGCTATAAAAATATCAAAATCAATACCTTCTAGAAATTTTAATATCTCCTCAACTGCTTCATCAGTATGAGTTCCCATGAAATTATCTCCGCAGATTATAGTATGCGTTACCTCAGCATCTATCATGCTGTTTAGTGCTAATGAAGGTCCTACGAGCCCTTCTCTAATCTCAGGCTTATAATCTGCCATCTCCTCTCCACCAATGCCGGCAAAAAATTGATTTATATAATGAACTGCTTTTTTCATCTTTACACCTCCTAAAATTCTTTCATTGTTTTTATAGACCAGCCAGAAATTCCATCACCACAAAACATTGCATTGTTTTCCATAATTATTGACCCATCTTCTCTAACAGAAGAACCAAGAATTTCGTCATAATTCCATCCTCCTGACAAGCCATCTCTAGCGAGAGCTTCTAGTTCCCCTATTACTTTATCTGCCTTTGGAAGTTCTATTAATTCGGAAACATTTCCAGTAGACACTAAAGCATCAGCTTTCTCATCTAAAGTGACTAGAGGTTGACTTGCACCGTCTCTTCCAGTACATTCATTGCTTATTCCAACTGTCTTAACCCCTACATCCTCTAAAGCTCTAATACACATAATATAGTCTGCATCTGGATTGCCATATCCCTCTTCAGTTACAATAGCTCCATCTGCACCTAATGATTTAGCCATTTGTGCGACAAATATTGAAGATCTCTTTTTTTGCTCTAGTGAAACATTCAAATTTGACATTATCACTCCTAAAAAGTTAATGCTCTTTCCATGCTCTTTATATAGCTCTTTAATGGTAGGAAAATTTTGGAAATCATAAGTTGACCATTTTGATGAGGCTGGCATGAAACTTCCTGAAATCAAAGCTCCATCGAGAACCTCATTTGGATGCATGAATGTAGGTAGGTATTTATTCATATCCCAACCATATACTAAATCATTATACCCTAGCTCTTCCATCTGAGATTGAGGTTGCATCACTAGAACAACTGAAGGTAATTTAGAAACGTTTTCTTCTCTTTTTAATACAGGCTCTAATTCAAATACATCAATTGTTTCAGGATCTAGCATCTTGACAGTATTACCTAAATACTCAGCAAATCTATGTGTAGCCCACCTAATTGCCCTGTTTTTCTTTTGTTGTTCAAATCTTTCAAACTCTTCATCTGTATCAGCTACTACACAAATGTTGATTAATTTTGAGAATAAAGTATATTTTGCTCCTTCTCCACCCATGTCAATCAATCCATCGCCAAAACTACCATAATGCATGCCAACACCTAATACACTAACGCCTTTTAACGCATGTACTCTCCCATTGCCACATGCCTCTAATTCCCCTGTTACACCCGGGAAAGTGCTTCTTCCATCAGGTCTAACTCTCGGTTCTGCAGCTTCTTTCACAGGAACTATACGAATATTTTCTCCTGGTTTAGCAATTTCAATATCCACATCTGTGATATGCTCATCTTCTTTGATAAAAGCTAAAGCATCTTCCTTGTTGATAGTGAGTATGCCGTCCTTGTAAGATGTCTCCTCGCCAAAAAGAACATCTTTAACATAAAAATTACCAATCTCTAATTTCATTATTTCACTCCCTTTTTTAATAATCATGATTATCTTTGTTAAAAATTATATTATCATAATCACGATTACATTACAATAACTATTATGAAATTTTTAAATATTAATTTAATTCGTATTAAATTTATAAATGTGAGTTTTTTTAGTTGTATAGAGCACTGTGATACCAATTTAAATTGTAATATAATGATATTTATGTTAATATATTCTAAAACTACAAATTGGTGATGTAATGAAAGATAAAAATTTGCAAAAGAAAAATATGATGCTAAAATTCATTAATGCAGCCGAAGAGATAATAGAAGAGTCTGGATTTAATGGTGTGAAAATAAGAGATGTTGCTAAAAAAGCTGGATTTAACAGCGCTACCTTATATAATTATTTTGAAAATCTAGACCATTTGCTTTTCTACACTGCCATGAGAAGTTTAAAAGACTACGCTCTAGCTCTAAGAACTTATCTTGTCGATGCGAAAAATGCAATGGATATGTTCTTAAAAGTATGGGAATGTTTTTGTGACTTTGCATATGATAAGCCAGAAATTTATAATGCTATTTTCTTTCCTAATTTAGATAAACATTTTGAACACTATGTTGATGAATATTATAAATTTTTCCCTGAAGATTTAGTAAAATTTGATGAAAACATAACAACTATGCTTCTTAAAAGTGATATCAAAGAAAGGGGTAAAACAACTGTTTCTTTATGCGTTGAAGAAGGCTTTATAAGAGAAGAAGATGCGGAAAAGCTAAATGACATGACTCTATTGATCTTTGAAGGAATGCTAAAGAGAGTACTAAGAAATCAAATAAGTTATGATGACGCGAGAAATAATACTATGGAATACATAAAAAATATCGTAAAGGTGTTTTTGATTAAAGAATATGAATTTTATTATTAAAAATTGGAAATTAAAACCTCCAG
>DAONLG010000066.1:0-8648 GCA_035406565.1 Soehngenia sp. | reverse complement strand
AAAATAGGGACTTAATTCAGATACATCTGAATTTCCTTTTAATACTCCAATTATTTTTTTTGAAAGATTTTCAAGTTCCTCATATGACTTATGTGTCACTTCATACACACCATTTTTTTCATAAGAATCCATGTAATAATCTAAATCGTAAGCACTTCGTTCTATTGCCATCACTAGTGCAAATATAGAAACATTAATTATCAATAGTATGAGTAAAAAATAATCAAATTTTTTCAATAGAAGATCCCCCTTATTCTTCTTCAGGCATCTCCCAATTATGATATACTTCTTGAACGTCATCGCTGTCTTCCAATAATTCAAGTAATCGATTCATATTTTTAATATCTTTTTCATCTGTCAATGTGACAGTTGTCTGAGGTATATACGAAATTTCAGCCATTATGAAATTGTATCCAGCCTCTTTTAATCCATCTTCCACTTTAGAAAAGTCTTTAGGATCAGTAATTATTTGATATCCATCTTCTTCAATATATATATCTTCAGCCCCAAGATCGATCGCTAAGAGGGTCAGTTCTTCTTCATCAATTTCTTCGTTTTTTTCAATAGCTAAAATCCCTTTTTTGTCAAATAAAAACGAGACAGAACCACTTTGTCCTAAATTCCCTCCGAATTTATCAAAAGCATGTCTAACATCTGAGGCAGTTCTATTTCTATTGTCAGTTAAACAATTTACCATTATGGCTATTCCTGAAGGTCCATATCCTTCATACATTATCTCTTCAAAAATTTGGCCACCCAGTTCCCCAATACCTTTTTTTATAGCTCTCTCAATGTTATCATTGGGCATATTTTCTGCTTTTGCTTTTTCGATTGCAGCTTTTAGTGATGGGTTATAATCTGGATCAGGCCCTCCTTCTTTAGCAGCAACCATAATGTATCTTGCTAGTTTTGTAAATACTTTACCTTTTCTAGCATCTTCTTTACCTTTTTTATTCTTTATATTGTTCCACTTTGAATGTCCTGACATAAAACACCTCTCCTTTTATTAACTAACTCATATATTTTAGCATAAGAGAGATTAATTTTCACCAATTTTTTTATAAATAGGAGGAAATTCTCGTTTATGTTTGGATTTTTCATGCAATTCTTTGATTTTTTCTACGATATCTTCCGGTCCTTCTCCAGTTTTAATATATTTATCCAAAACATCATAACTAAAACCTAATTCTTTCTCATCAGTTTGACCTTCCCATAAACCAGCTGTTGGTGGTTTTATTATTATATCCCTAGGGATTTTCAATTCTTCTGCTAGTTGTCTGACTTCTGATTTAACAAAATCCGCAAGTGGCAATAAGTCTACTCCACTATCTCCATATTTGGTAAAATAACCAATTTCAAGTTCTGACTTATTACTAGAACCACATACAAGATAGTTCATTTCTTGAGCAAAAAAATATAATGTCATCATCCTAAGCCTTGGTTTCAAATTTGCTTTTGCCATTGGATTTTCACCTTCAAAAGGCAAAGATTTTAGAAAACTTTGATATATTCCACTCAAGTCTATGTTTATAGTATCTAGGTCTAATGTCTTTGCAACTAGTAAAGCATCACTTTCATCTTGTACATTACTATTTATAGGCATAATAACCCCAAGCGATTCATTAGGAAAAGCTAATTTACTTATTCCCGCAATTACAGCAGAATCTATGCCTCCGCTCAATCCAAAAACTAAGCCTTTTGCACCTGCTGATGATACTTTTTCTTTAAGCCATTGAACTATTGATTCTATTTCTTTGTTTGGGTCCTTCATCATTCCACTCCCTTATATCAATAAATTTAATTTTCCATTGCTTTCAGAGTTGCATATATACAATCCTCTACTATATAGGATAATCCCAATTCATCGGCTTTTTTTAGAACCTCTTCATTGTATGATCCCGGTTGGAAAAATACAAATTCAACCCCCTTATTTTTTATTTCATCTAGCACATCTATGCTAATTCTAGGCGCAACTACCATATCTACAACATCTATCGTTTCAGTAATGTCTTCAATAGAATGATATATCTTTTCACCTTCAATTTCATCATAATTTGGGCTAACTCCATATGCATTGTACCCGTGTTCCTTTAATGTTTTCCATATTTTATATCCATACCTGTCTTTTTTCGAAGTTACACCTATTACTGCCCAATTTTTAAGGTTTAACATTTGTTCTTTTAAACTTTCATAGCCTCTCATCTTAATCACCTCGCATAAATATATACCCATTTTAGAGTGATTACTCAACTGAAAATGGTTTGTATAAATCATTTATTTTTTCAATATTAATTTCACCATTTGTTGCATCGATAAGTCTACGTAAAATTTGATCTTGCCTATCGATTTCAATTGCAATTTCCATAGTTATTTTGTCTAGATAATTCAAGTTTTCAGTTGACAAGTTTTGTTCTTTAATTACTTTATCAACAATGTTTTTATGACTATAACCAATCGTTATTTTGTAAATAGAATGTTTTTTCATGATTGCTATCTTAGAGTCTAAAATAGCCTCTAATGCAGCATTCGTGTAAGCTCTTACCAATCCTCCTTTCCCAAGTTTTATACCACCAAAATAACGAGTAACAATTATTAGAGTGTTAATTAACTCTTTACTTTTGATAGTACGTAATATTGGAAGTCCAGCAGTCCCAGAAGGCTCACCATCATCACTGAACTTTTCTACATGACTACTGTTAGAAATAACATATGCATAGCAATTATGTGTCGCATCCTTATATTGATCAGAAATTTTCTCTATTAAATCTATAGCTTGCTCTTGATTTTGAATTGGAAATGATGAAGCAATGAATTTAGATTTATTTATCTCAAGCTCTGCTTTCCCATTTTTATAAAGGGTTCTATAAATTAAATTCTCCATAAATCATCCTCTAGTTCTAATTTAGTGAAATATTTATTTTTTTATTGACATCAATTTTTCTTCAATCTTTACCAATAAATTATCTATATCATTATCATCTAATGCAGAAATAAATATTCTGTTATCCATATTAGACATATCAAAAATCAATTCAGTCTTTGATGTCTTGTCTATTTTATTCAAAACATTTATCATTGGGATTTGATTAGCTCCCAGATCTATTATTATACCCAAAGTAGTTGTTATCTGAAGATCAATATTTTTATTTGAGGAGTCAATCACATGAACAAGTAAATCAGCGTATTTTATTTCTTCCAGAGTACTCTTAAAAGCTTCTACCAGCTTCGTGGGGAGTTTTGAAACAAACCCAACTGTGTCAACAAAAATTACTTCCATTCCGTTTGGCAATTTTGCTTTTCTATGTGCTGTATCCAATGTGGCAAATAGCATGTCTTCAGAATAAACTTGCTTATCAGACGCAGAATGTTTTCTTATTATTTGATTTAGTATGGTTGATTTTCCTGAGTTTGTATATCCGACTAAAGCAACTACAGGTATATTGGAAGATGTTCTTTTTTTCCTCTTTAATTCTCTTTCACGCTCGATCTGTTTTAATTTAAGTTCTATATTATTTATTCTTTTTTGTATATGCCTTCTATCAGTTTCTAACTTTTGTTCTCCAGGGCCTCTAGTACCTATTCCGCCTCCTTCTCTTGAAAGATAATCTCTCATACCAGTCAATCTTGGCATAAAATATTTAAGTTGTGCTAATTCAACTTGAAGCTTACCTTCCTTAGAAGTAGCTCTTCTTGAAAAAATATCTAAAATCAAAGTGGTTCTGTCGATTATTTTTTTATTGATAATGTCCTCAAGATTTCTTAACTGTGCAGGGGATAGTTCATTATTAAATACAATCAAATCAATATCCATTTTATCAGATATTTCTTTAATTTCATCGACTTTCCCTTTCCCAATATAATATTTAGAATCTATTTTTTCTCTTTTCTGTACTAAACTTGCTAAAACCTGCCCGCCTGCAGCTTTCACTAATTCTTTCAATTCATCAAATGAATCTTCATTTTCTTCTCCGGGCAACTCTACACCAACTATTAAAGTTTTTTCTTTATCTTCCATATAAACACCACTTTTCAACAATTATTTAAATCGATATATCTATTATACTATATTTATAAAGCTGTTTATGCAATACTTTTACAGTTTGAATTATTGTGTTATAATTATCGGAGTAAATTACTATTTTAGAATATTTTTTCATTTTAGAAAGTGAGGGCTATAATTTGAAAACTTTTAAAATAATATTATTATCTTTATTATTTATAGGAATATTATTTTCGGGAATTATTGGCGTAGGTGTAGTCGAAATAATTAAAGAAGCTCCAGAAATAGATCCAACCACAATAATTTCTTCATTAAATCAGACATCAACAATTTATGATTTAGAAGGTAATTTAGTAGAAAAAATACAAGCTGAAGAATTAAGAACTGTAGTGAGTATAAACAAAATGCCTAAATACTTGTTAGATGCTTTTGTAGCTATTGAAGATGAGCGTTTCTATGAACATCCTGGTGTTGACATAAAAGGTATTGGAGCTGCTATGATTGACAATATCAAAAGTGGAAGTCTCCGTGGAGGAAGCACGATAACTCAGCAATTAGTAAAAAACGTTTATTTAACTAATGATGTGTCTATCACTAGAAAAGTGAAAGAGGCTTATTTAGCATTACAAGTTGAAAAAGTATTAACTAAAGACCAAATCCTTGAAGCCTATTTAAATCGAAATTATTTTGGTCAAAATGCATATGGTGTTCAAGAAGCCGCAAGAACTTATTTCTCTAAAGATGTTGAAGATTTAACTTTAGCAGAATCAGCAATGCTTGCAGGGATTGTCAAAAGCACTAGTAATTATCAGCCATATTACAGAGTAAAACCAGATGAATTTGATCCTTCAAAAGACTTTAAAGTAGGAGAAATAGAAGTTTTAGGTGAAAAATATATATGTGTATTCAATGAAAAATCAGTTAGCAGACAAAGAGTTGTTTTACAAAAAATGTTAGAATTAGGCAAAATAACTCAAGAACAATATGATGAAGCAATTAAGCAAGATATGAAAACCAGTATTAAACCAGAACAGAAAAAAATTACTGATATAACTTCATATTTCACAGATATGGTGAAAAATGATGTAGTAGATAAATTGATGGAACTTAAAGGATATACTTTAGAGCAAGCTCAAGATCTTCTATATACAGGTGGATTGAGTATATATTCAACAATAGATTTAAAAATGCAGCGACAATTAGAAGATATCTATGATAATTTTTTAGAAATTTTACTTGGAGATACCTCTGGTTATAGAAATCCAGTATTAATTGATTGGTCTAGCAATAGGTCTGGAGATATAGTTGATTCAAATGGCAATATTATATTTTATAAACAAAGTAATTTAATGACTGACGACTTGAATTTAATATTAAATTCAGAAGAATATTCATTCGATAATGGCAACTTGATTATTAACAGCAAAAAAATTACACCTTACGAGAAACATTTTGATATAGCAGATTTTTATACAATTGATGAGAAGAAAAATTTGATAACTCATTCTGTAGGATCAGTTATGATAGATGAAAGTAAATATAAAGTGGAAGGTGAAAAAGTTGTTATTGATAAATCATATCTAGAGTCTAATCAAAACTTCTTTGAAATAATTGATGGAAATCTGATATTAAATAATGAATATTATTATGTTCAAAAAGACGGAATAGTGCAGCCACAATCTGCAACTATAACTATTGATTATAAAACAGGCTATATTAAAGCTGTAGTAGGTGGAAGGGATGTTAAAGGATCTCGTATCTTGAATAGAGCTACTGATTCCCAAAGGCAACCTGGATCTGCCATTAAGCCAATTGCTGTATATTGGCCTGCACTTAATTCTGATTATACAGCTGCTAGCATAATAGACGATGTTCCTTTTTATAATTCAAGTGGAGAACTTTGGCCTAAAAACTGGTATTCAGGATATAGAGGTCTTCACACTCTAAGAAAAAGTGTTGAACAGTCAGTTAATGTGAATTCAGTAAAAGTCCTGAAAGATATTGGAATAGATACTTCTATGGCATTTTTAGATAAATTAGGCATTAATGATAGTATTGTAACTTCAGAGGAAAATCCTAATATTAATGATGAAAACCTATCAGCTTTGGGTTTAGGAGGTATGAGTAAGGGACTTACTCCGTTAGAGATAACTGCAGCATATGGGGCTATAGCAAATAAAGGTGTTTATGTCGAGCCAATATCATTTACTAAGGTCTTAGATAAAAATGGAAATGTCCTGATAGATAACATTCCTGAGGAAAATAGAGTCAGTTCAGAACAAGTCGCATATATAATGGGAGATATATTAAGAACAACTGTTACTAATGGAATTGCCTCAAAAGCTAAAATGCCCAATATGGCAGTTGCTGGCAAAACTGGGACTACACAAAACCAAGCTGATATATGGTTTGTTGGTTATACACCATACTATGTAACAGGAACATGGATCGGAAATGATATGCCAAAAATTACCCTATCTAAAAGCAGTAGTACTGCTGCGATGCTTTGGAAACATATAAATACTGTGATTCATGAAGGTCTAGAAAGTAAGATGAGCTTTCCTAAACCTGATGGTATAGTTACTAAAACTATTTGTACACAATCTGGATTGTTACCTTCTGAACTTTGCTCTAGAGATCCAAGAGGAACAATTAGAGAAGAGTATTTTGTAAGTGGAACCGAACCTACTACATCGTGTACTACACATGTAGAAGTAATGATTGATAAAACAAATGGTAAAATAGCAAATGAATTTTGTCCAATTGAAAACGTAGAATCAAGAGTATTTATCAAAAGAAATCCACCATATATTCCTGCTGAAAATGGAGGTATAGTTCCAAGTGATTATCAATATGAGGTACCTACAGAAATTTGCACCGATCATAATGAATCTACTATTGTTGTTCCTCCAATAGAAGAACCTCAAAATCCTGAAGAACCCACTGAACCAGAAAATCCAGATGATAATGGTAATAGTGGTGGCAATAATGATAACAATGGTAATGATAACAACGGAAATAATAACGGTGAATTCCCACCTGAAGATGAAAATAATCCTTAAAAAAAGCTGCCTTGATTTAACTCAAGGCAGCTTCTCTCATACAAGCTTTAACGACATTTTCTAACAATACACAAGTTGTTATACTGCCAACTCCTCCTGGCACTGGAGTGATCATTTTAACATTATTTACAACATCATCAAAATCGACATCCCCTGATAATTTGCCATTTTCATCTTGGCTCACGCCAACGTCAATTACTATTGAGTTGTCTGTAAAATAATCTTTATTTAAATATTTTGCCTTTCCCAATGCTGTTACTACAATGTCGGAGTTTTTAGTTATTCTCTTTAAATCATTAGTCTTTGAGTGGCAAATTGTCACAGTGGCATTGTTAGACAATAGCATCATAGCTAGAGGTTTCCCCACTACCATAGATCTATTTATTACAGCAACTGTTTTCCCATCTAATTCAATTCCACTGTTTTGTATGGCTAACAGAGCTGCTTTGGATGTACATGGTGTAAATCCACTGTAATCCCCTTCAAAAATCTTTTCTAAGTTAAGAGGGTGCATACAGTCAACATCTTTATTGACATTAATTGAATTTCGGATTATGTTTTCATCTATATGCTTTGGAAGAGGCCTAAATAAAAGAATTCCAGATATAGTAATATCTTCATTCAATTCATACAATATCTGTTGCAATTCCCCTGTACTAATATCATTATCAAATGTGAATTTTCTTGTATCTATATTTACATCTGAACATAATTTTACAATGCTTTTCTCATATGAAATATCTCCAGCGTTATCTCCTAATCTGACAATTGCAAGTGTAGGAATATTATTATTTTCCCTCAGATATTGAACCCTTTTAATTAAATCTTTCTTGATGTTATTAGCTATCAGTTTACCATCTATTATTAGTCCCACATTTACACCTCTTTTATCAATTATTTTATAAATAAAAGTGCTTTATAAAAAAGCACTTATTTTACAATTCTCCTAGCTGTTACATACCTGCTACTGTACCATCCAGATAAAATAGTATCTATCCTAACTTTGCCTTTGCCAGAAGAGGCATGTATCATGTTACCCTCTCCGATATATAATCCTACATGTGAGATATTGCTTCCCACAGTATTAAAAAATACTAAATCTCCTGGCCTTAATTCAGTTTTACTAATTTTCATTCCTGCTGAAACTTGATTTCTAGAAGATCTAGGTAACACAATATTCAATGCATTTTTATATACAGAATATGTAAATCCGGAACAATCAAAACTATTTGGTCCAGCAGAACCATAAACATATGGTCTTCCAATCAAACTATATGCTTTTGTTACAACGCTTGTCACATTTTCACTAACTGATCTAGATGATCCTCTGCTGGCCTCTTCAGATGTTTTATATAAATCAATTAAAGATTTTCCAACGACGAAAATATTTCCCTTTTTGTCAGAAACTTTATACTTCCCATCTTCATAACCTATGATAGCTACGCTTTCATTTTTTATCAGCGCTAAATATTTGCCATCATTTTTTACTACTTTGTCTGCTTTTGCATAGCCATAGCTAATATTTTGTTTTTCAATACGCTTTAAAGATTTAAATTCAATATAACCAGACTTTTTACCGTCAAAAT
>DAONLG010000065.1:0-8703 GCA_035406565.1 Soehngenia sp. | reverse complement strand
ATATACATGTATCTGGTCATGCTTGTCAAGAAGAGTTAAAGCTAATTCACAGCTTAGTAAAACCAAAGTATTTTATACCAGTTCATGGTGAAACTAGACATCTAAAACATCATGCGGATATCAGTTATCAACTAGGTACACCTAGAGAAAATATTTTTATATTAGAAAACGGGCAAACTCTTGAATTTACAAGAGATAGTGCTAATCTTGGACAAATGGTTCAAGCGGGTAATATTCTAGTAGATGGATTAGGCGTTGGTGATGTTGGCAACATCGTATTAAGAGATAGGAAACACTTATCTGAAGATGGTTTAATTGTTGTTGTAGTAACTATTAACAAACAAACTGGTGCAGTAGAATCAGGGCCTGATATTGTTTCTCGAGGATTTGTGTATGTTAGAGAATCAGAAGAATTAATGGAAGAAGTAAGAAAAATTGTAAAACAGACATTGGATATTTGCGAAGCAAAGAAAATTTCTGATTGGTCAGCTATAAAATCCAATATTAGAGATGATTTAAGGACATATCTATATACTACAATAAAGAGAAATCCAATGATATTGCCAATAATTATGGAGGTTTAATGCGATATGACTACTAGGCTTCTGATGTATCTAGGAATAATTGTATTAGGCGGCTTAATAGGTGCAAAGGTAAAATTAAAAGAAAATTTCATAAAGAGATTGGGCAGTTTTCAAACTGCCTGTCTACTTTTTTTACTTTTCATTATGGGCGTTAAAATTGGAATGGACGAAAAAGTAATCAATTCATTCTTCACAATAGGCTTAAATGCTCTTATTATGAGTATATTTACAGTGAGTTTTAGCGTCATTTTTGTGTACATTATAAACAAATTATTTTTAGGAGGTAAGGAATGACTCTAAAAATTGTAATAACTGTCTTGCTTGGAATTATCTCAGGGTATTTTATATTACCTAAAAATATCATAAATTATGCAGACTACATAATAGATGTTGGATTAATGCTGCTATTGTTTTTTGTTGGCATTGATATTGGATTAAACAAATCTGTATTTAGCAGAATAAAAGCAAAAGGTATTAGGATTTTATTAGTCCCACTTGCAATAATCTCAGGGAGCATAGTCGGATCTGCCCTAGCAGGGCTAATATTAAAATTACCATTTAATGAAGCCGGAGCAATTGGCGCAGGGCTGGGATGGTACTCATTGTCTTCTATACTTATCGCAAGTTATTCCAATGAACTTTCTGCATTAGCATTTATCTCAAATGTTATTAGAGAGCTCATTGCTATTATTACAATACCTTTAATAGCAAAGAGAATAGGGTTTATAGAGGCAATAGCCCCTGCTGGTGCGACCGCTATGGATACTAGCTTGCCGATCATTTCTAAGTCAACAGATTCTGAAATTGCATTGATAGCCTTTATTACTGGTGCAATTTGCACATTTGCAGTACCAATCTTAGTACCGTTTATACTTAATTTATAAGGAGAAAACAATATGAAGATGGATATAAAATATTTGACAAAAGCTAGTTTGATAGCGGCCATATACATTGTTCTCATAATCATTCAAGCATTGCCTTTCCCTATTTTAAATTTAACCTATGGGCCAGTACAACTGCGGATTGCTGAAGGGCTTGCGCTTTTACCATTTGTTGAATCTGCTGCAGTACCAGGGCTTTTTGTGGGCGTATTACTTTCAAATGTTATTCTTGCTCCCTATTCAGGTTTTGGGTTAGTTGATATCATAGGAGGATCATTAGTAACATTAATATCAGCTTATCTTACATCAAAAGCAAAAAATAAAGTTTTGGCAATTTGCTATCCTGTAATATTAAATGGATTAATAGTATCGATTTGGGTTTCTTATTTTACTAAGATTCCATATTTATATACTGTATTAGGAATAAGTGCAGGGGAGCTAGCTTCAATTTTAATATTTGGAAATATTATACTTTATGTTTATGAAAAAGCTTCAAAATATAAGGAATGGTAAATGATGTCTAATATAATAGATGATAAAGTAATCAATTACATACAAAGCTTGTGCTTTGAAGAAACAAAATTATTAAGTGAATTGAGAGAGTATGCTAATAACAACAAAATTCCTATTTTACAAAAAGAAACTGCTCAATTATTGAGAGTTTTAATAAAAATAACTAAACCTAAAGAAATACTTGAAATTGGAACAGCTATTGGTTATTCGAGTATCTTAATGGCACAAAATTCAAATTGTAAGATAACGACAATTGAGATGGATCCATCCATGGTTGACATGGCAATAAACAATATTAATAAAGCTAATTTATCAAGTAATATTCAAGTGATTGAAGGGGATGCTATCTTAGTTTTACCACTATTGACAAAAAAATATGACTTGATATTCATAGATGCAAATAAATCTAGATATAAAGAGTATTTTGATATGGGCAAAGAGATGTTAAATAATAGTGGCGTAATCATATCGGATAATGTACTATATAAAGGTATGACAGCTAATGATGATTCTGTCCAAAAGAAAAACAGGACAATTGTAAATAATATGAGAAAATATCTAGAATATATAACTACCATAAATGGCTACATGACTTCTATCATACCTATAGGAGATGGAGTAGCATTAACATATAAGGAGGATTGAGTTTGGAAAAAGTTGAATTATTAGCCCCAGCAGGTGACCTAGAAAAATTAAAGATGGCGATCATATACGGAGCAGATGCTGTTTATCTAGGAGGAGAGGCATTTGGGCTGAGGAAAGCTTCTAAAAACTTTACATTAGAAGATATAAAAAAAGCTGTTGAATTTGCACATGAACTTGATAAAAAAGTATATGTGACATTAAACATAGTTCCACATGATGAAGATTTAAAAGGACTAGATGAGTACGTAAAAAACCTCAATGATATAGGTATAGATGCTGTTATTGTTTCAGATCCTGGCGTGTTTATGGTTGTAAGAAGTGCCGCTAAAGATTTGCCAATTCATTTAAGCACTCAAGCAAGTGTAACAAATTTTGAAACAATTATGTTTTGGTATAACCTCGGAATTAGAAGAATTGTATTAGCTAGGGAATTGACATTAGAAGAAATTAGATCTATATCAGAAAAAGCTCCTGATGATTTAGAACTAGAAGTTTTTGTTCATGGGGCAATGTGCATGAGTTATTCAGGACGATGTCTATTGAGCAGCTACATGACTGGTAGAGATGCAAACAGAGGAGATTGCGCTCAACCATGTAGATACAAATACAATGTAGTAGAAGAAAAAAGACCTGGAGAATATTTTCCGATAGAAGAACATGAAGAAGGCACATTTATATTCAATTCAAAAGATTTATGCATGATTGATCATATTGATGAACTCATTGAAGCAGGAGTAAAAAGCTTTAAGATTGAAGGAAGAGTAAAAAGCTCATATTATGTAGCAACAGTAGTTGGAGCTTATAGAAAAGCTATTGATGACTATTACAAAGATCCACTTAATTATACCTTTGATAAAAAACTACTTGAAGAATTGAGAAAAGTAAGTCACAGAGATTTCACAACTGGTTTTTTCTATAATGAAGCGAAAACCAATGCACAAGTGTTCACGACAAATTCATATATAAGAAAGTATGATTTTGTAGGAATGATAATAAATTATGATAAAGATACGAAAATTGCAACAATAGAACAGAGAAATAGAATTAATCTAGGAGATGTAGTCGAAGTTTTTGGACCAGATATGGATTATTTTGAATTAGAAATAAAAAATATGTGGAATGAAGAAGATGACCCCATAGAGTCTGCTCCTCATGCTCAACAAATAATTAAAATAAAGATTAATAATCCAGTCAAACCTTTTTATTTAATTAGAAAGAAAAGAGAGGATGACAAATGAGAAATCCTATAATCATTGGAATAGCCGGAGGTACAGGCTCTGGAAAATCTACAGTAACAAATGAAATCTACAAAGCTATCACCGATAAGAATGTTGCAGTCATCGAACAAGATTCATATTACAAAGATCAAAGTGATTTGAGTTTTGAAGAGAGAGTAAAGACTAACTATGATCATCCATTTGCATTTGATAATCAGCTTTTAATAAGTCACTTAAAAAAATTAATGAATTGGGAGCCAATTGAGAAACCTATTTATGACTTTGAAAATCACAACCGTAAAAAGGAAACAATATTAGTAGAGCCAAAAGACATAATCATATTAGAAGGTATATTGATATTGTATGATGAAGAATTAAGAAATTTGATGGACATAAAAATTTTCGTAGATACAGATGCAGATGTTCGTGTTATAAGAAGGATCAATCGTGATATCAATTACAGAGGAAGGACTCTTGAATCAGTAATAAACCAATACATGAATACTGTAAGACCAGCTCATTTACAGTTTGTAGAACCCACCAAGAGGTATGCTGACATCATAATACCCGAAGGAGGATACAACAAAGTAGCCATAGACATAATAGTGACAAAAATAAACGATATTATTAGACAAAAATTATAGCAGGGTAACCTGCTTTTTTTGTTGACAGCAACACTTTAACGAGATAAAATCATATATTATTAAATCAGTAAATCAATGTGTTAACAACTATATTTCTCTTGATATATTCAACAATAAGTCGTATTATAGAAATATAAAACATATTGAATAATAAATATTTTCTGAAATATTACTTTAAACGGGGTATATATATGCAAAAGACTACATTAAAACTTGGAGAAATATTACTGTATTCAGGGAAAATTAATTCTCAGCAACTAAAGATTGCTTTGCAAGAGCAATCATCTTCTTTAAAAAAGATTGGTGAAATATTAGTTGAAAAAGGGTGGGTTACAGCTGAGGATATAGTTGAAGTTCTTGAATATCAACTTGGATTTCCTAGAGTGGATTTAAGTAAGTATGAGGTGAACGAAAGTGTAGTAAATATGTTACCAGAAACTATAGTTAGAAGGCATAAAATTATACCTATCAACAAACAGGATGATAAACTAATAATAGCAATGGTAGATCCGCTTAATTTCTATGCAGTTGATGATGTAAAGTTATATACAAAGATGGATTTAGAACCTGTAATTGCAACTGAATCTGATATCGACGCTTTGATTGACAAATATTATACTGCTGGAGTTAGCAAAAAAGTTTTACAGGAATTCAATTATAATGATGATAGCATGAATGACGAGTATATTGAAAAGGAACAGGCTGAGGTAGCAAGTGCACCTATAGTTAGATTGATAAATACACTGTTTGAGCAAGCCATAAAGATGAGAGCATCGGATATACATATAGAGCCTGGAGCAGAAGATATAAGGGTTAGATTCAGAGTTGACGGAGACTTAGCGGAAATAATGAAAATACCTAGGATAAATTTATCCGCAATAGTTACGAGAATAAAGATATTAGGGAAAATGAACATCGCCGAAAAGAGAATTCCTCAGGATGGACGAGTCGAATCTGTTGTGAATGGAAAACCAATCGATATGAGGATTTCTTCACTGCCTACTGTTTACGGAGAAAAAATAGTCATAAGATTACTCGATAAAGAAAGCTTTAACTTTAGTAAAGAGGCGTTAGGATTTACTGAATATGAGTTAAGAAATTTCGATAAGATATTAAGCCAACCATATGGGATGATCTTGGTTACCGGCCCTACAGGAAGTGGGAAGACTACGACACTTTACACAGTTCTGAGAGAATTGAATAAAATTGAGAAAAACATAATCACAGTTGAAGACCCTGTAGAATATAAGCTCGAAGGAATAAATCAAGTACAAGTAAACGTTAAATCTGGACTTTCTTTTGCTTCTGGACTTAGATCAATCTTAAGACAAGACCCAGACATAATTATGGTAGGAGAAATTCGAGATAGTGAGACAGCTGAAATTGCGGTGAGGGCTGCTATAACAGGACATCTAGTTCTTTCGACTTTACACACTAATGACAGTCCGTCTACCATAGCTAGGCTTATTGATATGGGAATAGAATCATATATGGTTTCTTCTTCAGTTATTGGAGTAGTCTCTCAAAGATTAGTTAAATTATTATGCCCAAAGTGTAAAGAGAGCTATGTCGCTAGCGATACACAGAAAAAGATGCTTGGAGTAGAAGATGATAATTTAATACTATACAAACCAGTTGGCTGCAATGCTTGCAACAAAGGTTATAAAGGTAGAGCAGCAGTACATGAAATAATGCCAATTAACGAGGATATGAGAAGACTAATAGACATGAATGCAAATACAGATAAGTTAAGAGAGCAAGCTATAAATGATGGTATGACAACATTGTTGCAATCTGCTGTAAACTTAGCTAAAGCTGGAATGACTAGCTATGAGGAAGTTATGAGAGTAGGATTTACATTAGGATAAGGAGAACTAATAAATGAATATAGATGATATTTTAACCGAAGCTATTAAATTAAAAGCATCTGATGTGCATATAGTTGCTGGGGCGACACCTATTATCAGGGTAAATGGAGAACTGCTCAACTATGGGAATGTGCCATTAAATCCATTAGACACTGAAAAACTTGTTAAACAAGTAGTTAATGATAATCAATTTCAAAACCTTATGGAGTTTGGAGAATATGATTTCTCTTATGCAATTCCTGGTAAAAGCAGATTCAGAGTGAATGCATACAAACAAAGAGGAAGCTTTGGAATGGCTCTGAGAATTATACCATATGATATACCTTCTATGGAATCTCTCGGATTACCAGATATAATCTCTGAACTTACAAGATTGCCTAGAGGTTTAATTCTCGTTACTGGACCAACAGGTAGCGGGAAATCCACTACATTAGCAACTATGATCAACAAGATAAATGCAGAAAGAAAATGTCATATACTGACTTTAGAGGATCCTATTGAATATCTTCATAAACACAACAAATCTATTGTAAATCAAAGAGAAATTGGCGCAGATACCCTGAGTTTTTCTAGTGGGTTAAGAGCTGCACTAAGGGAGGATCCAGATGTAATTTTAGTAGGCGAAATGAGAGATTTAGAAACGATTGCTATTGCTGTTACAGCGGCAGAGACTGGTCACTTAGTATTGTCAACATTACATACTATCGGAGCACCAGAGACTATAGATAGAATTATTGACGTATTTCCTCCTCATCAGCAACAGCAAATACGCGTTCAACTAGCATCAGTATTGCAAGCAATTATAACACAACAACTTTTACCACGCTCTGATGGGAAAGGAAGGGTTGCTGCTTTTGAAGTAATGGTTGCAACACCTGCTATCAAGAATTTAATTAGGGAAGATCAAATACATCAGGTTCAAACCGCTATACAAACTGGAGCTAAGTTTAAAATGCAGACTATGGATTCAGCATTATTAAATTTATATAAAACAGGAACTATTTCTAAAGATACTGCTATAGGAAGGGCTGTAAGTGCAGAAGAAATGAAAAAATATATCTACTAGGTGATTAAAAATGAAATATAAATATGTTGCTCTTACAAAGGATGGGTTCAAGATAACAGGTTCGATGGAATCAACTAGTGAGACAGAAGTGATAAATATGATAAAGACTAATAATTATTTACCTGTTTCAATCGAAAGAGATATCGAATCCGAAGCAAAATTTGAGCTGTTCTCAAAAAAAGTTAAAAAAAAGGACCTTGCAGTATTCTGCAGACAGTTTTATACAATGCTAGATGCGGGTATAAATATTGTAAATTCACTAGATATATTATCTGCTCAAACCGAAAATAAAACATTAAAAAAGGCAATAAAGGATGTAGCTGAAAATGTACAAAAGGGGATCACTCTATCCGAAGCTATGAAAATGCACCCAAAAGTTTTTCCAACGATACTGATTAACATGGTAGAAGCCGGAGAAGTCAGTGGTAACTTGGATACAATACTTGAAAGAATGGCAGTTCACTTTGAAAAAGAGAACAAGACTGAAAACAAAGTCAGAAGTTCAATGGTATATCCAATAGTCCTTATGATAGTCTCAGTAGCAGTAGTTATATTTATGTTGATATTTATATTGCCAACTTTTGTAGGTATGTTTGAAGGTAGTGATACACCCCTACCTTTGCCAACACGAATACTCATAGGATTGTCGGATTTTCTCAAATCCTATTGGTATATATTTATTGGTATAGTAGCTTTATTAGTCTTTGGCATAACTAGCTTCATTAATTCAGAAAATGGCAGGAGACTATTTGATGGAATTAAGCTAAAACTACCAATCATCAAAGGTACTACAGTAAAAATTGTGACATCTAGGTTTACAAGAACATTATCAACACTTATGTCATCAGGAATTCCACTACTAAGAAGCATGGAGGTGGTATCAAGGGTTGTAAATAATAAAGTTGTAGAAGAAAAGCTAATATCGGGAATAGAAGACATTAGAAGAGGAGTTCCATTGTCTCGAATGATAAGAGATGTAGAAATTTTCCCACCAATGGTAGACTCTATGGTAAAAATAGGAGAAGAGTCAGGAGCGCTTGACGACATACTATTAAAAACCGCAGATTTTTACGATGAAGAGGTAGATGTTGCATTGACGAGGCTTACAAGCATGTTAGAGCCTCTAATGATTGTATTTATGGCACTTATAATAGGATTTATCGTCATAGCAATGTATTTACCAATGTTTGAAGTAGTCAATACTATTTAGGCAATATTATTTTAAATTATAAAGGAGGATGAAAAATGATTAGTTACATTCAAAGAAAGAGAAACAAAAAAGGGT
>DAONLG010000064.1:0-9050 GCA_035406565.1 Soehngenia sp. | reverse complement strand
AGATAGCACTTGTGCATTAATAGGTGGAGAAACAGCTGAAATGCCGGGCTTCTATTCAGAAGGTGAATATGACATAGCTGGATTCTGTGTTGGAGTAGTAGATAAACAAAAAATAATTACAGGAGAGAAAATCAAACCAGGGGATATTATTTTAGGACTACCTTCATCGGGTGTACACAGCAACGGGTTTTCTCTTATCAGAAAATTATTTTTCGAAGACAACAAATATAAAGTCGATGATCATATAGAAGAATTCGGAAAAACATTAGGCGAAGAGCTGCTGACACCAACTAGAATATATGTAAAAGAAGTATTGGATTTGCTAAAAAGTTATGAAATAAAAGCAATGAGCCATATAACTGGCGGCGGTTTCTATGAAAATATCCCAAGGATGTTAAAAGATGGGTTAAGAGCTGCTGTAGATATGAGTGAATTTGACACACCAGCAGTATTTCAGTATATACAAAAACTTGGGGAAATTGATAATAAAGAAATGTACAGGACTTTTAATATGGGAATTGGCTTAGTGATGGTTTTAGATAAAGAAGCAGCATCTGAGATAATATCGCTTTATAAATCAAGGAGCGAAAAAATATATGTAGTCGGTGAAATCATAGAAGGAGAGAGGGGCATAGATCTATGCCTGTAAAAAAAATAGCTGTATTAATATCTGGCTCGGGTACAAACTTACAAGCGATAATCGACGCTATTTCACAGAAGAAAGTAAATGCAGAGATTAAAATTGTAATATCAAACAATAAAGATGCTTATGGCCTTTTTAGAGCTGAAAAACATGGGATTAAAAATATGTTTTTAAGTGCAAAAAATTTAACTGACGAAGAATATAGTGAGAAATTATTAGAGATATTCAAAAAAGAAGAGATAGATTTTGTAGTTTTGGCAGGTTTCTTAAAAATACTCTCTAAAGATTTGGTGATGCAGTATAAAAATAGGATTATAAACATTCATCCCTCACTAATTCCGAGCTTTTGCGGGAAAGGGTACTATGGCATAAAAGTGCATGAAAAAGCGATCGAATACGGGGTTAAAGTAACGGGCGCTACTGTTCACTTTGTTGATGAAAATGCTGATACGGGTCCAATTATTGAGCAAAGAGCAGTGGATGTTGATGATTTTGACACAGCAAAAAGTTTGCAGCAAAAAGTATTAGCAATTGAACATGAAATATTAGTATCGTCACTTAAAAAGCTTTGTGATGATGAGTTGGAAGTAATTGGCAGAAGAGTTATAAAAAAAGGAGGCAAAGATGAAAAGAGCATTGATAAGCGTATATGATAAACAAGGGATTGTTAAATTTTCAGAAAAGTTAATAGAATTAGGCTGGGAAATAATATCCACCGGAGGAACATACAAAGAACTTAAAAAAGCAGGTATACCCGTCATTGAAATAAATGAAATAACTAAATTTCCCGAAATTTTGGATGGAAGAGTAAAGACTTTAAACCCAATTTTACACGGAGGCATCTTATATAGAAGAGACAATGAAAAGGACTTGGAAACAGTAAATGAATACGGATTATGCACAATAGACATGGTCGTTAATAATTTTTACCCATTCGAAGAAACGATAAAAAAAGAAGCCATATCTGAAGGAGAGGTCATTGAAAACATAGATATAGGTGGCCCTTCAATGCTTAGAGCTGCGAGTAAGAATTTTAAATTTGTAACAGTAATATTTGACAACGAAGACTATAATACTGTTATTGATGAGATAGCAAGATTTGGGGACACGACATTAGAGACTAGAAAAATACTTGCAGGGAAAGCATATTCATACACAGCATATTATGACAGTTTAGTTTCGGATTATTTTAATAGCACAAATTCTACATTATTTCCTAAACATCTCACAATAGGCTATAAGAAAAATAGCGATCTTCGATATGGAGAAAATCCACATCAAAAAGCGGCTCTATATGAGAAAAGCATACAAAATACACCAAATGCAATAAACTCTAAGAAACTTCATGGCAAAGAGATGTCGTATAACAACATATTTGATGTGAATGCTTTATTGGAATTACTAACTGAGTTTAACGAACCCACAGCTGTGGCTATAAAACATGGCAACCCTTGCGGAATTAGTTCATCTCACGATATCTATACAGCTTATTTAAACGCATATAACGCAGATACTGAGTCAATATTCGGAGGTATAGTCGGTTTAAATAAAGAAGTAGACGAAAAGCTAGCCAGTAAACTATCAGAGATTTTTTTAGAGATAATACTTGCACCTTCATTTACTTCAAAAGCACTTGAAATATTACAAAAAAAGAAAAACATCAGGTTATTAGAAATAGATAAATTAAATGAATTTAAGAAAGACAAAATGACTTTCAAAGCAATAAATGGAGGGCTTTTATATCAAGAAAAAGACAATTTGCTTATTAATGGCAAATTTGAAGTGGTGAGTAAAAGGAAACCAACCCCAGGAGAACTTGAAGATATGAATTTTGCATGGATAATTTCCAAATACATAAATTCAAATGGAGTTGTACTAGCAAAAGACAAGACATCTCTTGGAATTGGACTCGGAGATGTCAATAGATATTTTGCAGTTGAATCTGCTTTGAAAAAAGCAAAAGGCAATACTGAAAATTCTGTTTTAGCTTCAGATGGATTTTTTCCATTCGACGACTCAATAAAATTGTTAGCTCAACATGGGATAACAGCCATAATCGAACCAGGTGGCTCAATTAGAGATAAAGAAGTAATACAAGAAGCTGATAAAAATAATATTGCATTGGTATTTACAGGGATCAGGCATTTTAAACATTAGGAGGTGTGAGATGAAAGTTTTAGTTGTGGGAAGTGGTGGCAGAGAGCATGCAATTATCAAAAAACTATCAGAGTCAGAAATGGTTGACAAAATTTATTGTGCCCCTGGGAATGGTGGGACTTTAGAACTTGCTGAGAATGTAGAGATAGATTCTTTAGACATAGGCAATTTAAAAAAATTTTCCATTGATAATGACATAGATTTAACAATAGTTGGCCCCGAAGATCCACTAGCTAAGGGGATTGTAGATGAATTTAAAAAAGAAAATTTAGTTATATTTGGGCCCGACTCTAAGTGTGCTCAACTTGAAGCCAGTAAAGACTTTTGTAAGAAATTTCTAATTGACAATGATATTCCTACTGCTAAATATAGAACATACAAAAACTATGAAGAAGCAACAGCAGGATTGGATCAATTTAATTATCCATTAGTGATAAAAGCCGATGGTTTATGTTTGGGGAAAGGTGTAACTATTTGTGAAAATGAGGAGGAAGCAATCCAAAATTTAAAGAGCATTTTCATAGATAAAGTGTTTGGTTCACAAGGTGAAAAAGTAATTATAGAAGAATATTTAGATGGAATTGAGGCATCGCTTATGTGTTTTGTATCTCACAATAAAATATACCCAATGGAGAGTGCAAAAGATTATAAGAAAATATACGATGAAGATTTAGGGCCAAACACAGGCGGCGTTGGAGCTTATTCACCAAGTCCCCTATTCACAAATGAATTTACGATGATGATTGATGATAATATAATAAGAAAAATTGAAAGAGGTTTCGAAAAGTATAAATTTGATTATACTGGAATATTATTTATCGGCCTTATGATTTGCAATTCTATTCCTTATGTATTGGAATTTAATGTTAGATTTGGAGATCCAGAAACAGAGGTAGTGTTACCTAGATTAAAATCTGACTTAGCGAGGATAATAATTGACGCAATTGAAGGCAAATTAGAAGCTAAATCATTAGTATGGGATGAAAGGCCGTCAGTTGCTGTGGTCTTAACATCTGGAGGATATCCGAAAGAATACAGGAAAGGATATGAAATTAGTGGACTAGATAAAGTTGATAAAGACATATTTGTGTTTCACAATGGGACTAAAAAAGTAAATGGAAAACTTCTAACAAATGGTGGGAGAGTTCTAACTGTAGGGTGTGTTGATGAAATGAGTAAAGCTATTTCGAGAGTATATAGGGAAATTAAAAAAATTAATTTTAATGAGATGCAGTATCGAAAGGACATCGGAAAATCTTTCTTTTTGTAGTTAATTTATATTTTAATATATATTTTTTTTATGATATACTTATCTTAAATTTAAGATAGCTAATTTAAGGAGGTGATGGCTTGAAAACAGATGTCCAAATAGCTCAAGAAGCTAAGATGTTGCCAATTAAAGATATAGCAAAGAATTTAGGAATATCAGAAGATGAGATTATTAATTATGGCAAATATAAAGCAAAGATTTCATTAGATGTATATGAGAAGTTAAAAGATAAAAAAGATGGTAAACTTGTATTAGTAACAGCTATAAATCCTACCCCAGCAGGAGAAGGCAAGACTACAACTAACATTGGTTTGTCAATGGCATTAAATAAAATTGGGAAGACTTCCATTTCAACACTTAGAGAACCATCACTCGGACCTAGTTTTGGAGTAAAAGGAGGAGCTGCAGGTGGTGGGTATTCACAAGTAGTTCCGATGGAAGATATAAATCTTCATTTTACTGGAGATTTTCATGCTATAACCTCTGCACACAACTTGATTTCAGCTCTGCTTGATAACCACATACAACAAGGCAATGAATTAGGCATAGATCCAAGAAGAGTTGTATGGAAAAGAGTTATGGATATGAATGACAGAGCTCTAAGACATATTGTCATTGGATTAGGTGGTAAGCCTAATGGCATGCCTAGAGAAGATGGATTTGACATTACTGTTGCATCTGAGATCATGGCTATTTTCTGTCTTTCTGAAAGCCTTGAAGATTTAAAAGAAAGAGTGGCAAATATAATAGTAGCTTACAAATTTGATGGCTCACCTGTATTTGTCAAAGACTTAAAAGCACAAGGGGCAGTAGCACTTTTGATGAAAGATGCAGTTGCACCTAATTTAGTACAAACGTTAGAGAACACTCCTGCTATAATTCATGGAGGGCCATTTGCAAACATTGCGCATGGGAGCAATTCAATATTGGCAACTAAATTGGCATTAAAACTATGCGACTACACAGTGACAGAAGCAGGCTTTGGTGCAGATTTAGGAGCTGAGAAATTTTTCGATATTACATCTAGATTTGGTGGGTTCAAACCAGATGCTGCAGTAGTAGTGGCTACAGTAAGAGCTTTAAAGCATCACGGCGGTGCTAAAAAAGATGAATATGGAGTAGAAAACTTTGATTATTTAAGCAAAGGTTTTGAAAACCTTGAAAAACACATTGAAAATTTGAAAAAATTTGGCGTGCCTGCGATTGTTGCGATAAATCAGTTCCCTACAGACACTAAAGCAGAGCTTGACTTTGTAATAAACAGATGTAATGAATTAGGGGCAGAAGCAGTATTGTCTGAAGTATGGGCTAAAGGCGGCGAAGGTGGAATAGACTTAGCAAAGAAAGTTGTTGAAGTTGTAGAAAAAAATGAGGCTAATTTTAGATTTTTATATGATGTCAACGAAACTATAAAAGAAAAAATAGAAAAAATAGCTGTTGAAGTTTATGGTGCAGATGGAGTAGAACTTACATCTCAAGCTATGAAGCAGATTAAAGACATAGAAAAACTTGGACTTGATAAAATGCCAATATGTATGGCAAAAACTCAATATTCTCTATCAGATGATCCTAGTTTATTGGGTAGGCCTAAGAATTTTAAAATAACTGTAAAAGAGATAAAGATTTCTAATGGAGCTAGATTTTTAGTTGCTCTAACTGGAGATATAATGACAATGCCAGGGCTGCCAAAAGTGCCAGCAGCAAACAGCATTGATATATTGGAAAATGGGGAAATAGTAGGATTATTTTAAGGCTGGATTTTTTCCAGCTTTTTATTTACTTTTTTACTTTTATACTGTAATATATATATAGATTAATAAATAAAAGGAGGACAAGAAATGACATATAATTCAAAGATAAAAAGCAAGCAAGCGGACGAGTTATTTAAAGCTATTCTTTTATTAGAAGATTTAGATGAGTGCTACAGATTTTTTGAAGACATTTGCACAATTAAAGAAATACAGGCAATTGCTCAAAGATTCGAAGTCGCAAAATTGTTATTAGCTAAAAAGACTTATAATGAGATAGAGGAAGAAACAGGAGCCTCCACAGCAACTATTAGTAGAATAAATAGATCTTTAAACTATGGTGCAGATGGTTATAAGATAGTATTTGAGAGAATGGGGCTCATAGATAGTAAAAATTAATATTAAGTTGGCAGATTTGATTGGGGAAGAAGCACACGCACTTCGAACAAAATTTGTGATAAACTACCTCTTTCTTTTATATATTTGATGATGATAGATCTCTTGTGTAAGAGGTCTATTATTTTTTAATTATTCTTAATGCATAAAAGATAGAGTATTCTATCATTCCTAACCTTGTGAGAATTTAAAATTTAGGTAAATAAATCCCATTTAATTTTAATTGAGATATTTACATAATATAAAATAATTTATACCTAAAGATAAGTTATAAGGAATTATTTGACAACATAAAAATGTAGTAATAAAATTAAAAAATGATTTATTTAAGGAGTTGATAAAGTGTATAAAGATATTTGCTATTTTATAAGACCTGAACAACATAATAAAAGCGATTTAATTCAAATATTAGAAAAAAACCCACAAATTAAATTTGTATCATTAGCTGGGGTGGATTTAGTTGGGCATGAAACAGACGAAAAAATACCTATTAAACTATTTTTAGAAAACATAGATGATTTTCTAGATAAAATTGCAGCGCAAACTGATGGCTCTTCGGTTTATTTACCTGAGATAGCAACCTTAAATGACGCAAAGCTTGATATGAAAGTAGATTTAGATGTAAATTGGTTTGTAGATTATAATTATGACAATCTTGATGAATTTTTAAAATTGCCTATAGGGACATTGAAAATTCCTGTATTCCTATATCATAATGGCATAGCCGTTGATTCGAGACATATATTAAATACGTCAGTTTCATATTTCGAAAGAGAAATATTTAGATTAATAAGAAAACATAAAGAACAATTTAAAGACTACGGTATAGATTTTGAGGAAATTGATAAAATCAATATAACCTCTGCTACTGAGCTAGAGTTTTGGGTTAAAACGCCTGAATACGAAAGGGAATTAGAAGAACTCACTAGTTCACAAGAGCTACATGAACAATATTGGGCAAAGACGAGAGCAGAAGTGAGAAATGCACTTGAAAACACTTTGTTAGAAATGGAAAAGTATGGATTTAAACCAGAAATGGGACATAAAGAGGTTGGCGGTGTAAAAGCTAAATTAAACCAAGATGGCTCATTATCAGGAATTATGGAGCAATTAGAGATCGACTGGAAATACGATGATGCACTTCAAACAGCAGACAATGAAATGTTTATTAAAAATATAATCAGAGAAATTTTTAGACAAAACGGAATGGATGTGACTTTTCTAGCAAAACCGATCCAAGGGGTAGCAGGTAGTGGAGAACACACGCACTTTGGAGTTGTTGCAAAATTAAAAAATGGCAAAAACATAAATTTGTTCTCTCCTTCAAAAAAACATTTTTTAAGTAAAATTGGGTATGGAGCACTTATGGGTGTATTAAAGAACTATGAAATAGTTAATCCATTTATAACTTCTTCAAATGAAGCTTTTAAAAGACTTAAAAAAGGATTTGAAGCACCTATATGCATTGCAACTTCTCTGGGGAGAGACTTTGACACACCTTCCAGAAATAGGACAATCCTAATAGGATTAATAAGAGATAATGAAAATCCATTAGCGACTCATTTTGAATTGAGAAGCCCAAACCCCCATACAAACACATATTTATGCATAGCTAGTGTTTTGATGAGCATGATTGACGGGATAGACTATGCTCTATCAAATAATATTGATGAAGATGATTTATTAAAAGAATTGTCTAAAAAATATGGTGAAGAATGTAGTTATTTAGAAAGATTTAGGGTATACAGAACAGAAAATAATATATTTGATGATTATACAGATGAAGAAAGAGAAATAATGTTTGGCAAAGTTCCATCAAATGTTTTTGAAAATATAAAGTTTTTTGATGAACAGAAAGAAAAATTGAATGTTTTATATAAAGGGGAGGTTTTTACTCCAAAAATCATTGAGAGTTATAGGGCGGCTATTGTTGACAAATGGTTAACTGAAATCGAATATAGAATCATACCTAATTTTATCAAAGAGATCAGAAATTATAGATTGCTTCACAATCTAAGTTCATCAAATGAGTTGGACATGATAAATTGGGCTAATATAGAAAGATTAAGAAATGAACTCATGAAAGATAATTTGAATGAGAAGAGCCTATTTACTCAAATAAGAGAAGCAATATCGGAAAGAAATTTAGAAAAAGTGTCAGAATTACAGAAAGAAATCTATCAAAAGATGGAGTTTTTGCAGGAACTATATAACAAATACAAGATGAATTTATTAGATATTTAAATATCAATACTTGATTTGGAGGCAAATATGAAAAGATATTTCATTGTAGTGATTGCAATACTTATACTGATTTACCCGACATATATGTTGATTGAGTATTCAATTGACCTTTCAAAAAGCTATAAGCAAGATGGAATTAGATTTGCCTCCAAAGTTGATGAAAAATATTTTTATATTTATGAGGAGGATGAATTTAAGAAGACATTCATAAAAGGCGTGAATTTAGGAGCCACTAAGCCAGGATACTACCCTGGGGAGTTTGGAATCACAAAAGAAGACTATTTGCGGTGGTTTAAGTACATCTCAGATTTAAATGCTAATACAATCAGAGTTTACACTATTATGATGCCTGTATTTTATGATGCTCTTCTTGAATTCAACGAAAAAGCTGAAAAGCCATTGTATCTAATACATGGGCTCTGGGTAAATGAGGAAGATATTACAACCTATATGGATGCATTTAATCCTGTGATTAAAGAAAATACCATTGATGAGGCAAAGACATTAGTAGATGTAATACATGGAAACACAAAGATACCATTTATAAATGGGAAAGCTTATGGTGATTATAAAAGCGATATATCAAATTATG
>DAONLG010000063.1:6862-9442 GCA_035406565.1 Soehngenia sp. | reverse complement strand
TATAATAATTGAGGAGACAGATAAGTTAACAAAATTAGTAGATGATTTACTTGAGTTGACTAAATTGCAAGCAGGGCTTAGTCAATTGAATTTAGAGGTATTTGACTTATCTGAGCTAGCTGAGAATGTGGTAAATCGATTTAAATACTTTATTGAAGAACAAGGTTACAGAATTATCCTAGAAAAAACAGGATATACAAAAGTATATGCTGATAAATCCAAAATTCAACAAGTTATTTATAATCTAATCAATAATGCAATTAATTATACTTTAGAGGACAAATTAATCACAATAACAATCGAAGAGAATAAAGACAATGTTATTTTATCAGTGATAGATAGAGGTTCGGGCATTGATAAGGATGAGATTAATTATATTTGGGAAAGATATTATAGATCTGGGAAAAGCCATATTAGAGAGAAAAGCGGTAGTGGAATTGGATTGTCCATGGTTAAGTCAATAATAATAGCACATGATGGAGAATACGGCGTAGAGAGTGAAATTGGTAGGGGAAGTAAATTTTATATTAAGATTAAAAGATATACCAATTTTAAAGATTAAAAAGATTGAATTATTACTAAATATTCAGTAAAATTAAATTAAACAATCAAAAGGTGGTGGTTTTTTGGATAAATATTTGCCTACAAGAGAAGATGCTTATAAACTATTGGTTGAATATGTTGAAAATGAGAGTCAAATAAAGCATGCTCTGGCTGTAGAGGCAGTAATGAGACATTTTGCTAGATTATTTGGTGAAGACGAAGAAAAGTGGGGGGTAATAGGACTAATTCATGATTTAGATTATGACAAGTACCCAGAACAACATTGTATTATGACTGAAAAAATTCTGGAAGAAAGAAATTGGCCAAAGGATTATATAAGAGCTGTAATGAGCCATGGCTGGAAACTATGTACCGATGTAGAACCAAAAGATAAAGTAGAAATTGTACTTTATACAATAGATGAACTAACTGGACTTATAACAGCTACTGCTCTAATGAGACCAAGTAAATCAATATTGGATATGGAAGCAAAATCAGTAAAAAAGAAATGGAATCAAAAATCATTTGCAGCAGGTGTAAATAGAGATGTGATTGAAGAAGGTGCTAACATGTTGGGAATGGATTTGATTGAGGTAATTAGAGAGACGATTGAAGGAATGAAAGAAGTTGCCGATGAAATAGGGTTAAGAGGAAATCTTTAAGGAGGAGAAAAATGAGTAAGTACTATGCTGAACCTTTTAAAATTAAGATGGTTGAACCAATAAAGATTCTTTCAAAAGAAGAGCGAATAAAAAAAATTAAAGACGCTAATTACAATGTTTTTTACCTAAACTCTGATGATGTATATATAGATTTGCTTACAGACAGTGGTACAGGAGCTATGAGTGATAGTCAATGGGCAGGCGTTATGAGAGGAGATGAATCATATTCTGGTTCAAGAAGCTACAGACATTTAATAGAAAATGCAAAAGACATTTTTGGATATGAATTTATCCAACCTGTTCATCAAGGAAGAGCTGCAGAAAAAGTTGTTATGCCTATTTTTTTAAGAGAAGGTAAAGTAGCCATTGCAAATATGCATTTTGACACTACTAGGGCACATGTAGAGCTATCAGGAGCAAGAGCCATCGATTGTGTTATACCCGAAGCTTTAGATACTACTAGCTTTCATCCTTTTAAGGGAAACATGGACAATAAGAGGTTAGTTGAACTAATTGAGCAATATGGGCCTGAAAATGTTGGATTGATTATAATTACAGTTACCAACAACAGTGCTGGCGGACAACCTGTTTCAATGGAAAATATAAGGGAAACATCGCAAATAGCCCAAAAATATAAAATTCCAGTTTGCATAGATGCAGCTAGATACGCAGAAAACTCATATTTTATTAAAATGAGAGAAAAAGGTTATGAAGATAAATCTATAAAGGAAATTGCTAGGGAAATGTTTAGTTATGCGGATTTGTTCACTATGAGCGCAAAAAAAGATGCAATTGTAAATATGGGTGGATTAGTTGGAGTAAAAAATGAAGAAGCCATATTTGAACAAGTAAAAGCTAGAACTATATCCTATGAGGGTTTTATTTCATATGGCGGAATGTCTGGAAGAGATATAGAGGCATTGGCAATTGGATTGGAAGAAGGTATAGATCTTGATTATTTAAAGTATAGAATAGGTCAAATGGAATATATGGCAGAAAGACTTGATGAAGCAGGAATAGCATATCAATATCCAGTAGGAGGGCATGCTGTATTTATAGATGCTAAGAAATTATTACCTCATATTCCTTACTATGAATTTCCTGCTCAGGCATTAGCTGTAGAAATGTATATTGAAGCAGGTATAAGATGTTGTGATATTGGTTCTTTTATGATGGGCAATGACCCTGATACAAATGAACAAATCGAATCAGAATTTGAATTTACTAGGTTAGCAATACCTAGAAGAGTATACACTAAATCCCATCTTGACGTAGTTATAGACGCTTTAATAGCTATAAATCAGAGAAAAGAAAGTATAAGAGGATACAAAATCGTATGGGAGCCACCAGTTCTTAGACACTTTACAGCAAAATT
>DAONLG010000063.1:0-6762 GCA_035406565.1 Soehngenia sp. | reverse complement strand
AGGAGTGATTTTAAATGAGTTACAAGTTACCAGAATTAAATTATAGTTATGATGCTTTAGAGCCATTCATTGATGCCAGAACTATGGAGATCCATTATACTAAACATCATCAAACTTATATAGACAACTTAAACAAAGCACTTGAGGGAAGAGATGAATTTAAAGATATGCCAATTGAGGATTTAATTGCTTCTTTAAACACATTGCCAGATGATATTAAGACTGCTGTGAGAAACAATGGAGGAGGGCACCTCAATCACACAATGTTTTGGCAAATGATGGCACCAAATGCTGGAGGAGAACCTAAAGGGGAACTTGCTGAAAAAATAAATGAGACCTTTGGCGGGTTTGATAAATTCAAAGATGAATTTAAGAAATCGGCACTTGGAAGATTTGGCAGTGGCTGGGCATGGCTAGTAGTCGATAATGGAAAATTAAAGATTGTTTCCACACCAAACCAAGATAATCCTATCACAGATGGATTAAAGCCAATTTTAGGAATAGATGTTTGGGAGCATGCTTATTATCTAAAATATCAAAATAGAAGAGCAGATTATATTGATGCTTGGTTTAACGTAATAAATTGGGAAAAAGTTTTTGAATTCTACAATAAATAAAAAACTAAAAGTAAGAGATCTTGTATGATACTTCCAAAGTAGACAGTCTAATATTAAAAAATTAGATTTTCTACTCGGAAGTATTTTTTATTTTTTAGTGAGAAATAGATATATGTAAAAAAAGACAACTAACGTGGTTTTATTAAATTAAAATTAAAATTAAAATTACAAATCATTACATTATATGATTGTGAAGTTATTATTTTAAAAATTATTTTATAGTTGTTTTTCAACAATTAATTGATACTATCATTGAATTGTGCTATAGTTTGCACTAAAGGGTGATTTATGGCATTTTAAAATATTTGTAAATTATGAAAATACAATATAATAAATATATATGATTGTAAAGGATGCATTCATCTTGGATTTTAGAATTCGCTCAATAATTTGCAAATGTTAAATAAATATGATCGGTTTGCATTAAAATTTGAAAAAATACATTCAAGGGAGCTATTTTAGATGAAAAAGTATATTTTAAAACATAAATTATTATTGTTTTTGAGTATCGCGGCAGTGATTTTAATATCCATCACAGAGGCTTATCAAGCTATTTTGTTTCAGATAGTTATTGATACAGCTACAGGGACTTATAAGCTTGAATTTATAAATTTGTTTTTGTATGTGATGATCTTCTTGCTGGCAGTTTTTACTTCTGAAACATTCTCAAAAGCAAGTAATTCTGCTTTAAATGCTTCTGTTATGAGGGATTACAAACAATCAATTATAAAAAGCTTCTTGGACAACAATAATCAATCACGATTATCTAGTTCAGAGTTAATATCTATATTAAATAATGATGTTACAATAATAGAAAATAGTTATCTCAAGAGTTTGATCAATATGACTAAGGATATATTTTTGTTTATTGTATCATTATTTCTCTTATTTAGAATAAAAATATCACTCACTTTAGCAATACTAGTTTTATCCTGGCTGCCTGTTGTTGTTCCACAGCTATTTACTAAAAAGAATCAATTATTGAAGGAAAGGTATTTGGGGAAAGCCGAAACATTTGTAAATCAAATCAAAGAAATTGCACAAGGATTTGAAGTGATCAAAGGATTTAACCTTGAAAAGAATATTTTAAATAAATTTTCGAAGATAAATAAAGAAGTTGAGCAATCAAAATTTAAGGCAGATGCTTTTACAGGTTTTCAAGGCGCAATATCTGTTACATCTGGATTTTTAATGTTTTTTATTAATTTATTAATCGCAAGTTATTTTGTTATACAAGGAGATATAACTCTTGGTCAAATGATGGCTGCCGTGCAATTAATGAATTATATTGTCAATCCACTTATTTCAATTTCAAGATATTTAACTGAAATTAGAGCAGCCACCAGAATTATTTCAACTATAAATGAAAAAATATTACATAGTGAGGCTAAATCAAGCCAAGGAACAAAAGAATTTATTTTTGATAAAAATCTCAGGATAACTGGGTTAAGATATTCCTATGATAATCGAGAAGATGTAATTTCAGATATTAATTATATTTTTGAAAAAGGGAAAAAGTACGCTATTGTTGGAGAAAGTGGCTGTGGTAAAAGTACTTTATTAAAAATATTAATGAACCAGATATATGATTATCAAGGGCAAATTAGTATAGATGATAACGATATAAAATCATTTGATGCAAAATCATATTATAGTAAAGTGGCATTAATACAGCAGAACGTATTTGTGTTTAAGGACACTTTAAAAAACAATATATGTTTATACAATGAGTTTTCTGATGAAAAAATTAATGATACAATCATGAAGTCTGGGTTGACTAAAACTATGAGAATGCATAATGCAGGCTTAGATACATTAATTGGTGAAGGCCACGTTGAATTATCAGGTGGGGAATTAAATAGAGTTTCTATTGCAAGAGCCTTGATAAAAGATGTGGAAATATTATTAGTAGATGAAGCTACTTCAGCCTTAGATAAAGTCATGGCATATGATATTGAAAAAACAATATTAGGATTAGATTCGACTGTGATAGCTATAACACATCGAATAGATGAAAATATCCTAAGATCTTATGATGAAATCCTAGTTATGAAAGATGGGAAAATAGTGGAATCAGGGGATTTTCAAAAATTAATTGCTAATAAAGAATATTTTTATTATATGTATTCTAAAAATAATTCCAATACAGAAGATATCAACAACCTTATTGAATTTAACTAAAGATTATGTGGCTAACTTGGTATAATTATGCGAAAAAACTTCTATAGGCTCGAGTGCTATTTTGGATCGAAAAATGAGCAAGAAAACATTATTTTTTGACTCCTATTTTTGATGTGAATATGCATATTAAATGATATAATAATATAAATATTTTAATTATAATAATGGAGGATAGAGTTGAAAAAAACACTAGTTTTAGTAATATCTATGGTTTTAATAATATCTTTTTTTTCGACTAATTCTAATGCAAGTTCTATAAAATTGGGGAAAGCTAAATCTTTATCTGTAACCATACAAGATTCGAGCGATTTAAAAGTTAAATTGAAGTGGAAAAACGATTATTTATTAAACCAATATATAAAGCAGAATGGTTCTAAGAATATTTTTTATCAAGTGAATGTATATGTTAGAAATGGCAATTACATTGCTTCAAAAAACTTGAATTTTAAATATTCAGATGTTTCTATTAAGAAGGATGGATATGCTGAAGTAATTATTAAAATAGCTAGTTTAAAGCTAGACTGTAATTATAATGATCTATATAATACCTCGTATAATTTTAAAATTAGATATGGCATAAATTTGAAAGATATATTTGGAAGTTATACATATTATGGAAGTTATAGCCCTCACGCAGTTATAGGATTAATCTATCCCTATAATTATGCAAGCTCATGGGCGATTAAAGAGTTAGACAAAGCCATGAAATATAATTTAATCACAAGTAAAATTTCACCTGACATGGAGGAGTTGATATCAAGGGAAGAGTTTTCTGAATTGGCTGTAAGATATTATGAAAATAAACTTTCTATTAAGGCAAATTATACAAATAATCCATTTAAAGATGTAAGTAATAGTGAGATACTAAAAGCATATAAATTAGGAATTGTTAAGGGATATCCGGATAAAACTTTTCGCCCAACTCATCCTATTACAAGAGAAGATATTGCGGTAATGGTAGAAAGACTAGTCAAACTAACTAACCCAAACATTCAACTTAACTATAAAGCAATAAAAACAGGTGAGAAAATATCTAAATATGCGCTTAAGAGTTTTACATGTTTATATAACGAAGGCATAATTAAAGGCAGTGATGGGAAATTGAATCCATTAGAAAACACTACAAGACAGGAAGCTGTAATTATACTTCTTAGAGCATTCGAAAAATTTTAACAAGAGAGGCCTAAAATGGATATTATTGGACAATTATCAGCACTAGGTACTGCATTGAGCTGGACTTTAGTAGGTATTTTTTTGGGGAAAGCATCTCCTAGAATTGGCAGTTTTAGTACTAATTTTTTAAAATTGATTTTCGGATTTATTTTTTTAAGTGTAGCTGCTTTGCTAACTCGTGGATTAATGTTTCCTGTAGATGCTAATTCAAAGAACTGGATTTATTTAATTCTATCAGGTGCTGTCGGATTTTTTATAGGAGATTATTTCATGCTAAAAGCTTATATCGAGATAGGAGTTAGAGTTTCAATGCTTATGATGGCAACAAGTCCACCACTGACAGCATTACTCGAATTTATTCTATTTCATGAATTCATATCTTTAAAGAGTATTTTGGGAATGATGCTTACTATATTAGGTATATCAATTGTAATACTTAGTAAAGATGTAAGTAATGAAAAAATCAAGATAAAATATTCATTTAAAGGGTTACTTTTCGCTTTTATTGGTGCATTTGGACAAGCTATTGGCCTTATATTAAGCAAAATAGGCATAGAAGGTTTAAATGTTTTTGCAGCTACTCAAATAAGAATAATTGGAGGTTTTTTGAGTTTTTTAATATTTGCTATTTTTAGTGGAGGATTTTATGAATTAAGAAATGCTTTTAAAGATAAAAAAGCAATAGGGTATACTGCATTAGGTGCTTTTTTCGGCCCTTTTATTGGAGTTAGCTTATCATTAGTATCATTAAAATATATAACAGCTGGTATTTCTTCAACTATAACATCTATTACTCCTATTACTATAATACCTTTTTCTATTAAAATATTTAATGAAAAAATATCTTCTAGAGAAGTAATAGGGGCGATTATATCTGTTTTAGGCGTGGCTATATTATTTATCAACTAATTTAATTATATGAATATACTGTGGCAATATATTTATAATATGATAATATAGTAGTAGCAGATCTTTTTATCCATACATTGGGTATATAACAAATAATTAAATTAAAGGAGTGAAGAATATGCCATTAGTAACATCAACTGAAATGTTTAAGAAAGCACAAGCTGGAGGTTATGCAATTGGTGCTTTTAACGTAAACAACATGGAAATAATTCAGGGCATTGTAGAAGCTGCAAAAGAAGAACAGTCAGCAATAATACTACAAGTTTCTGCAGGAGCAAGAAAATATGCAAATTCTATTTATTTGAGAAAATTAGTAGAAGCAGCAGTAGAAGATAGCGGATTAGATATTGTTTTACATTTAGATCATGGCGAAAATTTTGATATTGTAAAGCAATGTATTGAAGATGGATTTACTTCAGTTATGATAGATGCTTCACATTATCCTTTTGAAGAAAACATAAGAATTACTAAAGAAGTAGTCGATTATGCACATGCTCATGGAGTAGTCGTAGAAGCTGAATTAGGGAAATTAGCAGGTGTTGAGGATGCTGTAAATGTAAAAAAAGAAGATGCCACTTACACTGATCCAGACGAAGCTGTAGAATTCGTAGAAAGGACAGGAGTTGACTCCCTTGCTATAGCTATAGGGACAAGCCATGGAGCATATAAATTTAAGGGCGAGCCAAGACTTGATTTTGAGAGATTAGAGATTATTGGAAAAAAATTGCCTAACACACCACTTGTTTTGCATGGAGCATCAACTGTTCTTCCTGAATTTGTTGAGCTTTGCAATAAGTATGGAGGAAATATACCTGGAGCACAAGGAGTTCCTGAGGAAATGCTTAGAAGAGCTGCAAGCATGAATGTAGCTAAGATCAATATTGATACTGATTTAAGACTTGCTATGACTGCTGCTATTAGGAAGTTTTTATATGAAAATCCTTCAGAATTTGACCCAAGGAAATATTTAGGACCTGCAAGAGAAGCAATAAAAGGAATGGTTAAACATAAAATCAAGAATGTATTAGGATCAAGTGGTTCTAACTTAAAATAAATTAAAATATTTGGCATTCAAAATTTATTTTTGAATGCCTTTTCAAAACAAATATTTTGTTTCAAAATATTATAATGAGGGAAATAATATGAATAGATTTCCAAGCATTGAAGAAATCAATGAAATTCTTGATGAAATAACTTTAGAAATTCCTGATGAGTTATTTAAAGGCCTAAATGAGGGTATTGTGCTATTGCCTGAATTTAAGGTTCATAAAAAGAGTGTGGAGGGATCTCCTCTTTATGTTTTAGGAGAATACCACAGCAGTATTACAGGTAGACACATTAGAATTTACTATGGCTCCTTTGAAAAGGTTTATCATGATCATACTGTTGAATTTTTGCGTAAAAAATTAAAGGAGACTTTATTACATGAGTTCACTCATCATTTAGAGTCGCTAGCCGGTGAATCTGATCTAGAGAAAGAAGATATGAATAATTTACGAAGATATTTACGTAAATGGGAATGATTTTTTTTAACTTTTGGTATTGACAAAGGTTAATAATTTGTTAAAATATAATACAATATAATAATTAAAAAATAATAATTATAAAGGCTTTGAAAAGAAGAGTAACAATGTAAATGCTCTAACAGAGAGTCCTGTATGGTGAAAAAGGATAGAGAATAGCGTTGTGAACATGGTCTTAGAGCCTAAATATCGAGGACTTTTCTTAGATATTTACGTAAAGTACACGTTATAGTACAAGAGTATTTATGGTTTTAATCCAGCGTACTCTGTAAGGTATAGACCGTGAGGTCTATATAAATTTAGGGTGGTACCACGAGCTTTCGTCCCTTTGCTTTGCAAAGTGATTAAAGCTCTTTTTT
>DAONLG010000062.1:0-9619 GCA_035406565.1 Soehngenia sp. | reverse complement strand
ATCAGGTTCTTCAATAAATTGAAATTCTGATATATCTAAGCCATAAAGTTTTGAAATCTCATAAGTTCTTTCTTTGTCCCCAATTAGTATTGGTATAGTTAAACCCATTCTGTAACTTTCTATAACAGCTTCTAATACTTCTCGATCCTGACATGCCACCACTGCCATCTTCTTGGATTTACCCTTTAGTTTGTAAAGTTCATCAATGGTTCTCATCAATATCTATCCCTCCATTATTATTTGATACAAAATTTTCAATGGCTTTGAGTTGGTTTAGTATGTTTTCGTCAGTTGGATTAAGCTCATTTGCGAGTTTTATATCATAATATCCTTTAATTATTTCTCCGATATTTAGATACCCTAAGCCTCTATTAAAATAAAGTCTATAATCATCGTTAGTTATTTTTATACCCTCTGTGAAAATTTCGATTGCTTTTTTAATGTCGCCTTCATTAAAGTAGATTATCCCTAGCTCATTATAAATATCAGAATAGTTCTTGTTTTTATCTAGTGCTAATGCCAAAAATTGTTTGGCTATTTCTAGATTGCCATGTCCGCTGTATGCTACACCTAATAAGTAATCTACGTAAAAATCATCCTTACCTTTCACTGTGAGTTTATTTAGTTCATCTATAGCTTTTTCATAGTCCATGTTCTTCATCTGCCATAGTGCCATCTCTATAGAGTAATCTTTTTCTATCTTTTCTAATTCAGCCCTAATTTCATCCTTGCTGTTTTCATCGCCCTCTAAAACAAGAGCTTTTTCCCAAGTCAATTTAGCTTTGATTAATTCATTAAAGTGTAAATAATAGAAACCCAACTTATAATATGCTGGGTAATAACTACTATCTTCTGATATTAAATCTTCTAAAATACTTTTAGATTCGTTTATAAATTGATTGCCTTTCTCTATGTTATCTTTTTCAATAAATTCTTTCCCAATGGCTTCGATACTTAAAGCATAATAGAATTTATAGTCATTTTTTTGAGAAATAGTTAATAAAGTCTTAAAATACAATGCACTTAATTCATATTGTCCATTGTCATAATATGATATGCCTTTAGTGAATATATATTTAGTTGAAGTAGTAAATGCTGATTTTAAGATATTTATATAGTATTCATTGAATCTAAATTTAGTATCTGCTCCTATTGTATATACCATTCCTTCAATTATTTTCTCTAATGGTATATCATCTAACAATTCCTGATTTTTTATCTCTTCAATAAACTTATCTGTTACTATTGGCAAAGGTATGGTATTGTCTATGTTAAATCCAGCAATTTCAATGTTTTTCCCTTCTTTAAGTTGTAAAAATGAAACTTCTTTCGCATATTTAAACAATAAATCGTCTATCTCTTTCATGAGTATTCCCTCCTAGAATTTATTAATAAATTGCCTTTTTCTTCTAGTAGATGTGCTTAGAAGTTTGAATAAATGCCCTCTGTAAATCATAACAAATGATAAACATACACTTAGTAATAATATTTCTAATATAAAAGGAACAAGACTTGAAACACTTAATGTGAGTAATGTTGTATTCGAAATCTTAAATATAAAGAATAAACATATCCCAAATATTAGATTTGGAACAAACCAGTTTAAAAAATTATCTTTGATAAATTCTATACAATATAAAATTGAATCTCTAGAGTCATAAGTCTTTAAATATATAGTTTCGGGTAAAGGGTTTAATATAATTATTATAAATAGTTGGAAAATTAAATTAAGAAAATATCCAATACTGCCAACTAAATTAAGAGTTGATGATAAAATTAAGTTTATAATGAAAAATATAAATAAGATCCCATAAACTTTCCACAGATAGTAGTTTAACCCTTCTATTACATCTTTCCATCTAAACCTATTATACTGAACGACATTATTTAGTACAAAGAGAAAACTTGAAATCATTGCGGATTCTATCAAAGCCATCAATAGCCCTGAAAGAATGCTTAATGCCCCGCTAAATATATTTGATACCAAAAAGGTTATTATCTGGCTGATTAATGCATATACCACAACAATTAATAGTGCTTCCCAGTGACTTTTAATTGAATTTAAAGTTTTGCTGAAAGTTTGTTTATTTACATTTATCAAGTCTTTTATCAATTCCATTGACACATCTCCTCATATGCTTTTGTTATATCTAAAACATTCGCTTTATTTATTACCCCTTTTTTATTATACTCAAAAATAATAATTTTTTCGTCACGTTCATATACTCCCTTTGGATTTTTGATTATTTCTAAAATATCATAATGAAACTTACATATATTAATGTCTTTAATAATTTCTTTAGTTGGTAAATCAGGAGCATGATACTTCATTTTGTTTAAGATCTTTGGGTTTTTCAATATAGAATGAAATTCATTAGATTTAATTTTTGATGTTGTTTGCATAAATTCAGGTAGAGTATTATCTACTTTTGAATACAAATAATCAAATTTCATTATGTCAATTAACATCTCATAGTTATCAAAGTTTTTATGTTTATAATACTCATTCAAATAATTATACAATGTTTTTTTACTATGTGATATATTGAAAAAATCCACCGAAAACAAATATTTAGAAAAGTCTTCAAAAAACTCAAATGGTCTAGAAAACTCAATTTTTACTAAGTAATCAATGGAATTTCTAAAATAACCTTCATTATAATATTTTTCTACAACTTCTTCAATGAACTTTAACTTTACTATATCAGAATACGAAATATAATTATTGTACAATATCTCATAGGGTGGCTTATCCAAGTAAACATATCCATGCATTTTCTCATTCAATCTAAGTTTTGACCCTTTCAACAATTTTAGAAACCCAAGTTGAAGTTTGTCAGGCTGCATATAATATAAATCATCAAATGACTTCGAGAAAGTCATATAGTCTTCATAAGGTAATCCAATAATCAAATCTAGATGTTGATGAATATTGCCTGCCTCTTTTATCAATAGCGAAACATTTTTTACCTTCTCATAGTCTTCATTTCTGCTGATTTCCTTTAATGTTTTTTTATTTGTAGATTGTACTCCAATTTCAAATTGAAACAAGCCTTCTTTTACTTTCTTTAAATATTCAATCTGTTCAAAATCAAGCAGCCTTGCTGTTAATTCAAAATGAAAATTAATATCTTCAGGATTTAACTCAATAATATGATCTATTATGTCTTTTGCAAATTTCTTATTAGCATTAAATGTTCTGTCAACAAATTTTATCTGTTTTACGTCTTTTTTTACTAAATAATCTATATCTTCTAAAACTCTTTCTACTGAAAAAAATCTCACTTTTTTCCCAGAAGAAAGGCAAAAATCACAAGTAAAGGGACATCCCCTAGAAGCTTCGTAATAAACTATTTTCCCTGAAAAGTCTTCTTCACTGCCTATATAAGGAGATGGAATAGAATCAAGGTTTTCAATTGGTTTTCTTCTTTTGTTTTCAATAATCTTTTCTTCATCTCTAAATACTAATCCTTCTATTTTGTACGGATTAAGCCCGAGTAATAGTTCTTTAAAAGTTTCTTCCCCTTCTTCACATATGATATAGTCAATAAAAGCATTGGCTTCTAATAATTGTTTACTATCAAATGATACTTCTGGTCCGCCTAATAATATTTTAATATTTGGATTTACTATTTTTAATCGTTTACATACATCAAGTGTTTGCTCTAGATTCCATATATATGTTGAAAATCCTACCATGTCTGGATTTAATATGAAGATTTTCCTTGCTATTTCTTCAGTTGTTTGATTTATTGTAAATTCAATAATATCAACTTTTGTAATATCTTCTACATATTTCTTTAAATATCTTATTGCAAGATTCGTATGAATAAATTTTGAATTAAGTGTTGTTAATAATATTGACATATTGCACCTCAAATATTCTAATAATTTGTTAAGCCATATTCTTATGTTGAATAATTATGATAAAAGATATAATATAATTAATATAAAGCTATGAAAGGGGACAAATAATGAAACAATTTGAATTCGACAAAATATCAATCCAGGAGATCTCCAAAGATGATATGCTATTAATTCTCGAAGCTCTAAAATATACTGGAGAAAACACTCATATACAAGATTTTTTAAGTTTAAGGAATCATATATTAAATCAGCTAGCCACCTTATCAGAATCAAGTCCTCAAGAATTTTTAGATTATTTAATGGAAGAGACCTTATCTAATTAGATAAGGTCTACATTTTATTTGGAGCTTCAATCCCTAGTAATGACAACCCAGTTTTAATGACTGTTTTTACTGCATAGACAAGCGATAATCTAGTTTGCTTTAACTTCTCATCCTCAACAATAATAGAAGTAGAATTATAATATTTATTAAATAATTTAGCTAATTCTAATATATGTCTTGTTATAAAATATGGTTCGTTTTTCTCCATTGAATCTATAATAACTTCTGGAAATCCATATAGATTTCTTAAAATATTAGTCTCTTCTTCTTTGGTTAAATCCTCATATGAAATATCATATGATTCGTCATATCCACCTTTTTCTAACAGAGAATTTGCTCTAGCATGAGTATATTGTACATATGGCCCTGTCTCACCTTCAAAGCTTAAAGTTCTTTCCCAGCTGAAAGTATAATCTTTAATCCTTTGATTGAATAATTCTTGAAATACAACAGCTCCTATACCTACTTGTTTGGCTACTTCTTCTTTGTTTGGAAGATTAGGGTTTCTTTCTTCTATTACCTCTTTTGTCTTTTCAATAGCTGTATTTAATACATCTTCTAGAAATACAACTCTCCCTTTACGAGTTGATAAAGTGCCTTCTTCTAAACTCACCATTCCAAAAGGAACATGTATACAATCATTGGCCCATTCGTATCCCATAAGCTCAAGTATCTTAATCCATGCTTTAAAATGCAAATTTTGTTGTGATGCAACTACATAGATATTTTTATAAAAGTCATAATGTTCTTTTCTATATATAGCCGCAGCAATATCTCTAGTAGTATATAATGTTGAACCGTCTTTTTTCATTATCAAGGCAGGTGGCATTCCATAAGGTTCTAAATCTACAATGAGTGCCCCTTCTGATTCTTTTAATAAACCTTTTTCTTTCATTTCCTCAACAACTGCTGGCATTTTATCAGAGTAAAAACTTTCACCTGCATATGAATCAAATTTAATATTTAATAGATCGTATACTTTATTAAACTCTTTTAAGCTAATGTCTCTTATCCATTGCCAAAGATTCAATGCCTCTTCATCTTTATCTTCAAGTTTTTTAAACCACTGTCTTGCTTCATCCATTAATTCGGGATTATTCTCTGCTTCTGTGTTAAATCTAACATATAGTTTCAACAATTCTCTTATGGGATCTTTCTCAATAGTTTCTTTGTCACCCCATCTTTTGTATGCAGATATAAGCATGCCAAACTGTGTGCCATAATCTCCTAAATGGTTTATAGTAACGACATCAAATCCTAAAAATTTGTATATTTTAGATAGCGAATTCCCTATGACAGTTGATCTTATATGACCAATGTGAAACGGTTTTGCGATGTTAGGAGATGAAAATTCTACTATGACTTTTCTCCCTTTCCCTATATCAGTTGACCCGTATTTTTCTTTCTTTTCTCTAATCTCGTTTAAGACTTCAAAAGCTAGCTTCTCTTTATTAATAAAAAAGTTTAAATAAGGTCCCACAGCTTCTATTTTTTCAAATTTTACACTGTCAGCCAACTTATTTTCTAATTCTTTTGCGATTATATTAGGTGCTTTTTTGTATTCTTTTGCAAGTTTAAATACAGGAAAGGCAAAATCTCCCATGTCATAAGATGGTGGTATTTCAATTAGTTTTTCTATTTCCTCGTGTGTCAAGCTATCAATATGCTGCTTGAGTAGACTAATGAGTTCTTCTTTAAAATCTATCAAGTAAACTCCTCCTTTTAGTATGTGCTAAAATTATATTATCAATATATATCAATATCTTTATAATTACAATGATTATTTGAGCTTAACTACTGTTACTCCATCCCCACCTTCATTATATTCTCCATATCTCATACTCTCAACATGCTTATTTTTATTTAAATAAGATCTTATCCCTTCTCTAAGGGCACCCGTCCCTTTTCCATGGATGATGTAAACTTCATCAAGACCAGCCAAATAAGCATCATCTAAGTATTTGTCTATCTCCATAATAGCATTCTCTATGTCATATCCTCTTAAGTCTAATTCCTTTTTGATATTTCTAGATTTCGTTAATGTTTTTTTGCTCAGCCTTTTTTGTAATTTTTGTTCATTAATTATCTCATCATCAGTACTTGATAGTTCCGAGATATTTACACTTATTTTCATGATCCCAACTTGTACATCTAAATTCCCTTTTTCATCAGGGAGAGTGAGAACAGTACCTATCTGGTTAATATTGTTGACTTTTACCGTTTGTCCGACTTTGACTTTTTTTATTGATTTAGTGCGTTTCACTTGTTCGTTCGCTTCAATTATTTGTTGTTCCACCTTGTTGATTTTTTCTGATAGATCTCTTTTTACTTCTGTAATTTTGTTTTGCTTTTCTCTGTCTAATTCAAAGAAAATTTCTCTTATTTGTCTTACTAAATCATCTACTTGTTTGTTTGCATCATCTAAAATTTTCAAAGCATTTTGCTTAGCTTCTATGATTATATTTTCTTTTTCATCTAGCATCTTCTTTTTTTCTAATTCCAACTCTTTTTCTAATTTTTTCAAAGTTTTTTTCAAATTTTCAATTTCTAATTTTTCAAGTTCAATCATCTTTCTATCCTGATCAATTGATTTTAAAACTTCTTCAAACTCTATGTTTTCTTTTGACATCAATTCTTTAGCACTTTCAATAATATTATCAGGTAGTCCAAGCCTTTTAGAAATCTCAAAAGCATTTGATTTGCCTGGTAGTCCTATAAGAAGTTTATAAGTTGGACTTAAAGTTTCAATATCAAATTCCATAGAAGCATTTTTTACCTTTTCTGTAGTTAATGCATATATCTTCAATTGACTATAATGTGTAGTTGCAATAGTCCTAATTTCTTTGCTTCTTAATTCGTTTAATATAGCCATTGCAAGAGCAGCTCCTTCAACGGGATCTGTCCCCGCACCAAGCTCATCAAATAAAACAAGTGAATTATCATTTACTTCATTTAATATTTGCACTATGTTTTTCATGTGAGATGAAAAAGTAGATAAGTTCTGTTCAATACTTTGCTCATCTCCAATATCTGCAGCAACATAATCAAACACTGCTAAATTTGAACCGTCTGATGCTGGTATAAAAAGACCTGATTGTCCCATTAATGTAAGTAAGCCAACAGTTTTTAAAGTCACAGTCTTTCCTCCGGTATTCGGTCCAGTGATGACTAAAGTATTAAACTCCTCTCCAATATATATATCAATAGGGACTACATTCCCTTCTAATAAAGGATGTCTTGCCTTTTTAAAATTTAAATATCCATTTTTATTAAGTTCTGGTTTTGATGCATCTAAATCGATAGCGAGTTTTGCCTTAGCGAATACAAAATCTAAATATGCAATTGCCTCTTGATTTGTTTTAATTGGATCTACACTTTGTGATACAAATTGAGACAATTCCATTAAAACTCTTTCAATTTCCTTTTGTTCTTCGATTTCTAACTCCCTTATTTCATTATTGAGCTCAACAACGGCTAAAGGCTCAATAAAAGTAGTTGCCCCGCTTGAAGACACATCATGTACAATTCCTGCAACGCTTGATTTGTTCTCTGTTTTTACAGGTATAACATATCTTCCATCCCTAATTGTCACGATATTATCTTGCAAATATTTTTTATTTGAGAGACTATTAAGAATGCTGTTAAGTTTATCTTTTATATTTTCATTTTTTACCCTGATTTTTTTTCTTATGTCTCTAAGCTTAGCACTCGCATTATCAGATATTTCGTCCTCGCTCAATATTGCATTGTCAATTTTTTCTTCAAGACTCTTTAACACTGTTATTTGATTTGCTATTTCTTCAAGTATAGCGAATTCTGTTTGAAGGTTTTCTTTTTGTGACAGAATATATGTTTTTAACTCCCTTGAAACTCTTAACACTCTAGATATTTGAATGAATCCATAAGGAGTTACCAAGCCGCCAATCATCGCCCTTTTTAAGTAATCATCAACTTGCTCAATTTCTGACAAAGGAGGTCTGCCTATTCTTAATATCATTTTATATGCTTCTTCAGTTTCATTAAGCATTTTTTGGATTTTGATTAAGTCGCTATTAGGCGACAAATTATCAGATAATTTTTTACCCAAAAAAGTTATACATTCTTCTTTTAATTTATTTTTTATTTTTTCATACTCTAGTACTCTTAAGCTCTTATCATTCAAACAATTCACCCCTACAATATACCTCTGTTTATATGTCCTTTTGTTATCTGCTGTTTCCTTTTGAAATCTTCTAAAAAATCGCCAACTTCTTTTTTTGTGATTTTCTCATTTAAAAATTCATGATAAATATCTATAATCTCATCTATACTTTGCTCAGATGTAAAATTCAATCTAAACCAATCTATTCCTGCTTTATTTATCTCTTTAATCTCTTCTAATATCATCAAAGGCATAGAATTATAAATAACACTATAGCCAGTCTTCTTTTCAACGCGGAAAAAATATCCCTTTTCATCTTTTAAATAATGACCACCTCTATAATTGCAACTATAACAGTTCTTTTCATCAATACATCCTTTAACTGTAGCAAATGGGCAGCTTCTAGTTACCATTGCTGGCAAATAGCCATAAACGGCATAACTTACATCTCCTTTGATTTTATCTGTCATGTTTTTAATCTGGCTTAAATTTAGTTCTGGTGAGAGAACTATAGTATCTATTCCTTTATTGATCAACAGATTAGCTGAGTAAGAATTGAAAATGTTTAATCCTATGTCTGCTAATATCTTTTTATCAAAATTGTGAAGAATATTGTAAAGCATACCTAAATTAGAAACTGCAATCCCATCTAGTGAATCATTAAGTGCCTCTATTGTAAAATTGAAATCCTTTATTTCTCTTTCGTATACTATGACGTCTGTTGAAAGATAAGTTTCTATATTGTTCATTTTAGCTTTAAGCAGATTTTGCTCAATATTCTCTTTAAAATCAAAAATAATCCTATTGATTTTAGAAAAATCAATTTCATCAAATTGTCTTTGTGAACTTATTTTTACTTCTAATTTCGGTTTGGATTTCTTTTTTGTGTGTGTCTTTGATTCCATTAAAGTTTCTTTTAAATATATTTCTTTCCTATCTTGTATATTAGTAATTTTATTTAGAATTTTTGAAATAGCTTCTCTTCTCATTTCATTGATGAGTTTAATATCTAAAAATGCGCCTTCATCTATTTCGCATTCTAAATTTTCTAAGTAAAATGGTGTATTCCCAAGTTTAGATAGTTGTTTTTTTAGCAACTGATAATTTAATGGCATATTCTTTGCTTCTTCAACCATTTCTTTAGAAACTACTTCAATCTTATGATCATCCAAGTTTAATTCTAATTTTGCTTTTTTACCTTTTTTAAGTTTTACAATCAAGGATATTGGAATTTTGTTCTCTACCTCATAGCTTTTAATAGTTTTATCAATTAGTTTTTTATTAGAAG
>DAONLG010000061.1:0-9809 GCA_035406565.1 Soehngenia sp. | reverse complement strand
CTTTTACTTCACTTAGAGCCTTTTTTATCGCATCAATCAAACTATCTTTATGATATTTTGCAATCAATGAGGCAATAACTTCTACAGCTAAATCAGTTTGAAACAAATGTCCATTTTCTTCAAGCATCTCTCTTAATTCTTTATAATTTGCCAATGCTCCATCCATGCATATTGAGAGTGCACCATTTTTATATCCCACTACTAACGGCTCTGCATTTACTTTGGATTTTTTCTCAGAATGTGATGCATACCTCACTTGTCCTATTGCAATATTGCCAATAAGTCTATTTATCACATCGCTTGTAAAAACATCCCCAACTAGCCCTAGATTCTTTTCATAATCGATAAATCCATTGTTATTAATTGAAATCCCTGTACTTGCCTGACCCCTATGCTGTAATGCATAAAGGCCGTAGTATATATAGTTTGAAACCCTTTGATTGTCTTTACTAAACACTCCTATTATACCGCTCAAAAAAAGACCCCCTATTAATTTTCCCTAATTTCTTCATCGCTTTTAATTGTCTCTGATTCTATCTTTTCTTTGTGAGCTCTCAGTTTTTCTCTCAATGCTATATTTCCAATTGACAAAATTTCTGCTGCCAATATTGCTGCATTGTACCCTCCATCTATTGCAACTGTCGCAACTGGCACTCCTTTAGGCATTTGTACAGTCGAAAGGAGGGAATCTAATCCATCTAAAGTAGATGATTTTGCTGGCACGCCTATTACAGGTAAAATCGTTAAACTCGCTAAAACACCCGCTAGATGTGCAGCTTTCCCTGCGATTGCTATTACCAAATCAAATCCATTTTCTTCTAACTTTTCTGCATACTCAAAGGCAATCTTTGGCGTTCTATGAGCTGAAATTACTCTCAATTCAGTTTCTATATCAAAGTTGTCTAATACTTCTTTAGCATCCATAGCTATTTTATTATCCGATGCACTTCCCATGACTATTGCGACTTTCAAAATTACCCCTCCATTATTTATAGTAATTTACTCCCGATTCAAATATCTTGTGTTTGCCTTTTATGTCTATGTTTTTGTAAATGCCATCAGCTATTCTATCGATAGAAGAAACGGTTCCTAATATTCTTCCATCAGGACTAGTCATAGATTCAATGGCATATTCTGATCCTGTTGGATTATAAAGTCCATCATAAGTGGCATTTCCATCTTTTATGAATTGAGTTGATATTTGACCTTTGTCTATTAAATTTTTGCTGTTATTTAAGAACACCCTTCCTTCTTTTGTAGCAACAGGGACTGTATATACATGACCAATCTCCATTTCATTAAACCATGGTGATAATTTTGAAGTAACTTTTACATCGACAAAATTCGAGTAAAAATCTCCTGAATAATTGTAAATAATCGATGGTGACAATTCATTCTCCTTAACAAATTTTCCATGTTCAATGAGACCAAGTTTAATGAGAGCATTAAATCCCGAACCTATCCCTAGGATTAACCCATCATTTTTATATAGCAATTCATAAACTGATTCTTTCAAATACTCATCATCAAATATTACTTTTAGCAATTTTGCTGCTGTTTCAGGTTCGTTTCCTAAAAAATATCCATTTGCTAATCCAAGTATTTGTGTCTCTTTAATTAAATTTGAAAGTGTTCTGATAGATTTTTTTATTGTCTCAGTATTAAATGTTTTTAAAACAAATGTATTAACCTCTCCGCCGCATTCTTCAAATGAACTTATCATATCATATTCTCCATTTGTTCCTGTAAATACGGGAATTAATACTCTAGGTTTAGCAATTGTCTTAGTGCTTTTTATTGCTGTTGAGCCCTTATATTCAATGTTTGATGCTTCGCCATTTAAATCTTCTTTTATAGGGAATATTTCTTCTAAAACCCCTAAGTAAACTTCTTTTAATAGAGCTAATTCAAGGTTTTCTTCACCTATCGTGATGCATTTTTCTTTTTGTGTAGTTCCTACGACTCTAAAATTTAAAGAAGATATATCTTTTTTATTCTCTTGTGAAATCTCTAATATAATATTCCCATATGATGGCATATACATGTCATCAAACTCTTTGCTAAATTTAAAGCCTATGTCATTACCTATGCACATTTCAAATATTGCTTTTGCTAATCCTCCATGACTAATTACATTTGAAGAAAGTATTTTCTTTTCATCAACTAATTTTTTAATTAAGCTGTAATTATACTTTAAACTATCTAGATCGACTAAATCATTTTCATCCCTTTTTAACATGACTTCAATTACTAGGGAATCTGTTGCTTTAAATTCTTGAGAAATTATATTTTCACTGTTTTCAACACATACTGCAAAACTAAACAGCGATGGTGCTACATTAATATTTTCAAAGCTCCCACTCATGCTGTCCTTCCCGCCGATACTTGGAATCTCTAGTTCTTTTTGCACTTTATATGCTCCCAATAAGGATGTAAATGGTTTAGCCCATTTTTTAGGATCTTCTCCTAAGCTTTCATAGAATTCTTGGAAAGACAATCTTATTCTTTTGTAATCCCCTCCCAAAGCTATTACTCTCGCTACTGAGTCAATAACAGCGTAATAACCCCCATGGAATGTACTCCACTTAGCTATTTCAGGATCATATCCACATGTCATTATAGAAGCAGTGTTTGTGTGTTTGCCCATGACTGGAAATTTTGCAGCCATTCCAACTTGAGGAGTCAACTTTTCTTTCCCTCCAAGCTGAACAACCACTGCATTTTTACCAATTGTATTGTCAAATCTTTCAATTAATCCCTTTTGAGAACAGCAATTCAGATCTTTTAAATTATCAATAAATCTTTCAGCATTCGTTTTGTTAGAATTCATTTTATCTAAAAACACCGATTTCTCTTTTAAAGGAGATACTACATGAACTTTTGCTTTTTTTCTAATTCCGTTTGTGTCAAGAAAGCTTCTTTCTAAATCAACTATTACTTTGTTTCTCCAAAGCATCTTCATTCGTTTTTCTTCTGTTACCTTTGCTATAACTGCTACTTCTAAATCCTCTTCTTCTGCTAATTTTTTAAATTTTTCCAAGTCATTTTCATCTATAACTATCGCCATTCTTTCTTGAGACTCTGATAGAGCTATTTCTGTGCCATCCATTCCTTCATACTTCGTCGGTACTTTATCTAAATCAATTAACAATCCATCTGCTAATTCTCCAACAGCTACAGCTACTCCACCAGCACCAAAGTCATTACATCGTTTAATCATCTTTGAAGCTTCTTCATTTCTAAAAAGTCTCACAATTTTTCTTTCAGTTTGAGGGTCTCCTTTTTGGACTTGAGCTCCTGCTGTTATCAATGTGTCTTTTTTCTGCTCTACTGACGACCCAACAGCTGCTCCCAATCCATCTCTTCCCGTCTTTCCACCAACAAGTAATACAAGGTCATTAGGTTTAGGAACTCCTCTTCTTACCCAGTCCTTTGGTGCTGCTGCTACTAAAGCCCCTAATTCTAATCTCTTAGCCTCAAAGCCATCATCATAAAATTCTTTTACATAACCAGATGCCCCACCGATTTGATAGGCATATGAGCTGTATCCTTCGACTGCCATTGTCGTGATTTTCCTTTGAGGAAGCTTACCTTGAAGAGTATCTTCAAATTTTGTCCTTGGATCTTTTGCCCCTGTAATTCTCATTGCCTGGTAAACATATCCTCTCCCAGAAAGCGGATCTCTTATACCTCCCCCTAAACATGTAGCAGCTCCACCAAATGGCTCTATTTCAGTTGGATGGTTATGTGTTTCATTCTTAAACATCAATAGCCATTTCTCTTTCTCTCCATTTACATCGACCTCAACTTCTATGCTTGCAGCATTGACTTCTTCAGAAATTTCTCTGTCCGTTAGCTTACCGTTTTTTTCGATTTCTTTCATATTTATCGTTGCTAAATCCATTAAGCATATAGGTTTATTGTTGTTGTGAACGTATTCTCTTGACTTCATATATTCTTTGAGCACATTTTCAAATAAGCTTTTATAATCTCCATCTTCAAGCTTTATTTCAGTTATCTCTGACATAAAAGTCTTGTGTCTACAATGGTCTGACCAATAGGTATCAAGGATTTTAATTTCTGTAATAGTGGGTTTTTTCATGGTTTTTTTGCAATGATCTTTTATGAATAGAAGATCCTCTAAGTCAAGTGCTAGATTGTATTTTCCCTTTAATTCTATTAACTCATCTTCTGAGTAATTTACAAAATTATCTATGATTTCAATCTCTTTAGGCTCTATTTCTTCTTTATCTTCACTTATTAAGTTAAGAGGCACTTCTTTAGAGTTTACTGGATTTATATAGTAGGATTTTAATTTAGAGAAGTTTTCTTTTGACATGCCTTTTACTAAAATGATCTTTGATACTTTTACAGATGAGTCTTCATATCCTAAGTATTTATTTATAAGTATTTCTGTGGCATTTTGTCTTGGATCAAATTGCCCTTTGTTGTATTCAAATCTAAAAGCTAATTCATCCTCTTTTAAATTCAATTCACCATAGTATATATTGTCGACATTTGGCTCAAATAATATTTTTTCAACTATTTTACTTAAATTTGCTTCATCGATTTTAAATATGTCATATACATTTAATACTGTTATATCATCATATTTTTCTATGCCAAGAAATTCAGCATCTTTTTTTAGCTTTTTCGCTTCTACATTGAAATCTCCTTTTTTTTCGATCATGACTCTAAAATTTTCCATTTTTTAACCTCCTAAAATTTTAAGCCCAGGCGGGTAGGTCATCTGCGAAACCTACCCGCCTGGGCTTTTCTCCCTTCGGTGTAATGCCATAAGGCATCTGTACCGCTCGGTCTTTTGATAAGAACCCTAGGTACACTTTCGGTGCATAAATATCAATATAATAACTTTTAATTATTTAACATTATCTTTTCAAGCGTTAATGGTTCGATATATTGACCATCCTTATATGCTCTCATATTCCCACCGGATACTTCATCAATCAATCCGATGTGATTATCTTCTGTTATTCTTCCAAATTCAAATTTAATATCATATAATTCTATACCCTTTTTTTCTAATTCTTCTCTTACAATCTCTGCTATCTCAACTGCCATACCTTTAATTTTATTTGACTGTTCTTTACTCATAATATTTAATATTTGAAGTGCATCTTCTGTTATCAAAGGATCATCTCTTAAATCATCTTTTAAAGTGAATTCAACATATGGCCCTATCTTCTGCCCTTCTTCAACATATAATGCATATCTTTTATAAAAGCTTCCCACCGCTCTATATCTAACTATTACCTCTACACCTTTTCCAAACAGTTTAGCAGGTAAAACTGTCATAGTATTGCTGTCAATATCCGATGAGATAAAATGTGTGGGTATTCCTTTTTTATTGAAGAGTTCAAAAAAGTAAGTACTTAACCTAAGCCCAGACTTACCTGCCCCTTCAATCGTAAGACCAACTTTATTTGCTCCTGGGTCGAATACTCCGTCTTCTCCTGTCACATCATCTTTAAATTTTAAAACATAATTTCCATCTTTTAACCTATAAACATCTTTTGTCTTACCGGAGTACACTAAATCAGAATTGCTTAAATTAACCATAAAAGACCTCCTTAAAATATTAGTAAAAAATATAGCCCAGGTGGGTAGGTCGTATGCGAAACCTACCCGCCTGGGCTTTTCTCCCTCCGGTGTAATGTCCAAAGACATCTGTACCGCTTGGTCTCTTAAAAAGAACCCTAGGTACACTTTCGCTCATAGACAAATGATTATCGGTCACTTTGTAGAAACATCCCAACCTTATTATGGGATTTATATGAGCTATATTTCTTATTTCAAATTGAGTGTAACAGTTTTTATTATAAGTGTCAATGGTATATTAAAATTTTGTTTAATGTAAATGCATTGAAGGGTATCTATTTAATAGTAAAATAGAAAGGTCGTGTTAATTTGAAACAAAATATACTAGTAAGTTTTACTCCAAATTCCAAGCAAAGAGAAATAATAGAGAATAAATTGTCAGAAAAAGCAAATATTTATTATTTGGAAAATGAACCAGACAGAGCAGAGGCTATAAAAAATGCTGACATAGTATTTTCTTGGAATCCAATTAGAGAATTTGATGATGAAGAATATAAATACTTTAAAAATGTTAAATTAATGCAACTTTTGTCAGCAGGTGGTGATCACTTGCCATTTGAGATTTTCCCCGATAACCTTATGGTAGCTGGAAATGTTGGTGCATATGCTCAGGCAATGGCAGAGCATGCATTGGCGATGGCATTGTCGCTTTCTAAAAATTTATTTGTGAATCATAAAAAATTGCAAGAAGGAATATTTGATCAATCAAGCAAAAGCAAACTTCTTCATAAAGCAAATTTTGCGATTATTGGTTTTGGTGGAATTGGCAAGGAAATCTATAAACTTCTTCAACCATTCGAGCCAAAGATTTATGCAGTTAACACTACTGGAAAAACTGATTTAGATGTGTTCTTTGCCGGTACTGTTGATGATTTAAACTATGTCTTAAGCCAGTCAGATTTTATATTTATCACTATACCACTCACTCAAAAGACTAAAGGTATGATTGGGAAGACAGAATTTAGCAATATGAAGAGTGATGCAATATTAATAAATGTAGCCCGTGGAGAAATTATAAATCAAAAGGATTTGTATGAGCATCTCTTAAACCATCCTGAATTTAAAGCTGGCATTGACGCTTGGTGGATTGAGCCTGTTAGACATGGAGAGTTTAAAGTTGATTATCCATTTGTGGAATTACCTAATGTCATAGGATCCCCTCACAACTCTGGTATGGTGCCAGGCTCTATGGTGAAAGCTGCAGAGTTTGCAGTCAATAACATCCTTGAATTTTTGAATGGAAATAAAATTAAGGGTATATTTAATAGAGAAGACTATGTATGATAAAACACCTAAGTGATTTCACTTAGGTGTTTATTTTATCTTTGTGCTTTGTCAAATGGAATTCCTTCTGCTTTTGGTGCTCGAGAATTCTTTGATGTTAAAGCCAATACTATAATTGTTGCAACATATGGCATCATTTTATAGTAGTCAGTTGGTATATTTAAATTAGCTAAGAATGGTATCAATGGTATAGAATAAGCTAATGTTCTCAAGAATGCGAAGAATAAAGCAGCAAACATAATTTTAATTGGCTGCCACTGGCCAAATATCATTACAGCTAATGCTAAAAATCCGAATCCTGCTACCCCATTATGGCCGTTTATATTTCCATCAGTTATTCCCACTGAGTAAAAATATCCTCCTAAGCCTCCTAATATACCGGAGATAGTAACGCCAATATATCTCATTTTAGATACATTTATACCTACTGAATCTGCTGCATGTGGATGTTCTCCACAGGCTCTTAGCCTAAGCCCAAATTTAGTCTTATATAAAACTAGTGTTGATATGATCAAAATTAAGAATCCTATAAGCACTGTTAAATAAGTGTTTTTGAAAAACAAATCTCCAATTACTGGTATTCCACTCAAAACAGGGACTTCTCTGATAAAATATCTTACGTTTGTAGTTATTCCATCGCTGTTAAAAAACATCTTCGAAATCAACAGTATCAACGCTGGCATCATCATATTCATTGCTGTACCTACTATTACTTGATTTGCTTTCATTGTTACTGCAGCAAATGAAAGTAATTGGGCAAATATAGCTCCCGCAACAGCAGCTACGATCATACAAATTAAAAGTATCATATTTGGAGATAATCCCGAGCCTTGTATGGTATAAGCAAATAGTGCTCCTGCAAAAGCTCCTGTTAACATTGTACCTTCAAGCCCTATATTTATTACACCACTTCTTTCAGTAAACATCCCGCCTAATGCAACCAGTAAAAGTGGTATAGATACAGGAAGCATATTTTGAACTAGATAATAAATTGTATTCATTTTTCTGCCTCCTTATTATTAATATCAGCTTCAATATTCCCTACAGATTGAGTATTAGAAACGATTTTTTCTTTTTTGTTTTTTCTTGTAATAAATCTTCCTAATGCAGAACTCATTATTGCAGCAAATGCTGAGAAGTAAATGATTACTGAAATTACTAAGTCAATTATCTCAGGTTTATATCCAACTAAGCTTGCAAGTGTTCCTCCTCTTTGGATATATGATATAAATAGTGCAGAGAATATAGTCCCTATAGGATGTGAATTGCCAAGTAGTGCTACTGCAATTCCATTAAAACCATTTACAGCAATTACATTTATTGGTTCATAAGTCATACTGCTGCCTATTATTTCTGATGGTGCTAAGATAGCAAAAGCTCCCCCTAATCCTGACAAAGCTCCTGCTATAACCATTGTTAAAATGATATTTCTTTTTCCATTCATGCCAGCATATTCTGCTGCATATTTATTATATCCAGTTGCTTTTAGTTCATAACCAAATGTAGTTTTTTGTAAAATTATATACAACACTATTGCAATTAAGATCGCAAATATTACTCCAAAATTAACATTTGAACCTGCAATGCCTAATGACCTGATTTGAACATGTTGAGGAATATACTTTGTCCTTGTCATCGATGGTATATACATAGCCTCGTTGCTTCTAATAAGCATATCAACTAAGTACATTCCAATGTAGTTAGTCATAATTGAAGTAATTACTTCATTTACATTTAACAACGACTTGAATATCCCAGGAATAAATCCCCACAGCATACCGCCAATCATCCCTGCAAGTATAGCGACTATCCAATGTATACTTGGAGGTAGATTAAACATAAAAGCAACATATAAAGCAAAAAACATCCCCATAGTGTATTGCCCTGATGCTCCGATGTTAAATAAGCCCATTTTAAATGCAAAAGCTACAGATAAACCTGTCATTAAAATTGGAGTTGCAAAATATAAAACATCCCCAAATCTACCTAAACCACCTAAAAGGACATATCTAAATCCAGCCACTGCGTTATTCGGATTCGCTAAAAGCATTACGATAAATCCAAACAGTAACCCAATTACAATAGCCATCAAAGCAGAAGTAAATGATGAAAATCCTTTAATTTCACTAAATTTTTTCTTTTCATTTGTTTTTGAATTCATACCATTTTTATCCTGCATTGTATATCTCCTTTACATTGTCTCTTTTTGCACCTGACATGTATAAACCCAATTCCTCATCAGTTGTTTCTTTAGGATCTAACTGTCCTACTATCTCGCCTTCATACATTACAAGTATTCTGTCGCTAACATTTAGTACTTCATCTAATTCTAATGAAACTAATAGTACAGCCTTCCCGCTGTCTCTGCCTTCTACCAACATTTTGTGAATGTACTCAATAGCTCCAACATCTAGACCTCTAGTAGGTTGAACTGCAACTAATAATTCATGATCTTTATCCATTTCTCTAGCAATAATCGCTTTTTGCTGATTTCCTCCAGACATGCTCCTTACAACCGTAATTGGCCCCTGTCCACTTCTAATGTCAAATTTGTCAATTAATCTTAAAGCGTATTTTCTAACTTCATCAAATTTTATAAATCCTTTATTTTGAAATTGAGGCTGCCAATATCTTTGCAGTACTAGATTTTCTTCTAGAGTATAATCCAATACAAGCCCGTATTTTTGCCTATCTTCTGGTATGTGGCTAATGCCTGCTATTGATCTTTGTCTTATTGAAGCTTTTGATATGTCTTTACCGCATAAATTGATTTGTCCTGATGTCATTTTTTCAAGTCCTGTTAATGCTTGAACTAGTTCTGTTTGTCCATTCCCATCAATCCCTGCGATACACACAATTTCTCCTCTTCTTACATCAAAGGATACATCTCTTACCGCATTGTTTTT
>DAONLG010000060.1:0-9876 GCA_035406565.1 Soehngenia sp. | reverse complement strand
CTATATAAATAAGAAGGTGATTAAATGTTACAAGCCATGGGGATAGTTGAAGTTAAATCCTTAGTCGGAGCGATTGAAGCTGCTGATGCAATGTTAAAGGCAGCTAACGTAAATTTAGCAGATTTTCAAATTGTTGGTTCTGGGATAGTATGCGTGACAGTAACAGGTGATGTAGGCGCAGTAATCGCATCTGTAGAAAGCGGGAAAGAGCATGCGCAAAAGATTGCTGAGATAATATCTGTAAATGTGATTCCAAGACCACACGACGAAGTAGGAAAGATTATATAGGCGGTGAGATAGGTGGTAAATCCATTAGCGAGAGTCATCATGAGCAATATGACAAAAGATAATTTGATAGATAAAAGTCCATCAGAAATCATAAAAAATACCGATTTTCTAGAAGCTAAATATGAAAAAATAATAAGAGATTTAATTAAAGGCAACACAAAGCAATTTAAAGTGAATGAAGAATCAGAAAGCGTTTTATCAGAAACTATTACATTAGAACAATTGGCTGATAAACAAGTTAGGGGGGAATAATAATGGAAAATGCCCTAGGACATATTGAAACATTGGGACTTGGAACTGCAATAGCTGCTTTAGACGCTTCGTGTAAAGCTGCTGATGTTACATTGATTGGATTTGAGAAAATAATAGGAGTAGCTCAAGGTGTTGGAGTAAATATCCAAATAGCAGGTGAAGTGTCAGCTGTAAAAGCTGCTGTTGAAGCTGGTGTTGAGGCTGGAAACAAAGTTGGCAGAGTTATTTCAAGCAATGTAATTCCTAGACCTCATGAAGAAGTAGATAAATTGATAGAGAAATTCAAGATATCTATAACTGAGGATAGTTTATTAGAGGGTAAAAATAATAAACCTGAAAAAAAAGATATTAAAAAGGAGGAAAAATAAATGAGTCAAGCACTAGGAATGATTGAAACAAAGGGGTTAGTAGGAGCAATTGAAGCTGCAGATGCTATGGTTAAAGCAGCAAATGTAACAATAGTAGGATATGATAAGATTGGATTTGGATTAGTTACAGTAATGGTAAGAGGAGATGTAGGTGCTGTTAAAGCAGCAGTAGATGCTGGAGCAGAAGCAGCAAGAGCAGTTGGTGAGTTACATTCCGTTCATGTTATACCAAGACCACATGCAGAGGTAGAAAGAGTCATTTTATCAAAATACGAGTAACCATTGGAGTGTTTTAGATGCCAAAAGACAATTTGGTCTCAAATATTTTAAATCAAATAGGTTGTAAACTAAGTGCTGAACAACCTAATGGATTAACTAAAAATATATTGGTTGCTATAAATGGAGCTGATGCTAATTTAGAAAGAAAACTTTCTAATATATACTCCAATTTTTCAAAAGAATATAACTTTATTTTGGGATATTCTTTCACTGCCTCAAAAATCTTCGACAAAGGATCTATAAGTCAAATACTAAAGCCAAAATATATTTTTACTGAAGAAAGTTTATTTGATATTAATGAAAATATAAAACTATTTGATTTATTGATTTGCCCTAATATAACCATAAACACACTATCAAAAGTGGTATCTGGAAATATAGATACATATATTTCAAATGTTATATGGGCTGCTCTTTATTTTAATAAACCTGTTTTTATAGATTTTGAGAATTGCAGGAAGTTTATGTCACATGAAACCAAAAATAAAGTTATGAGCAATCAAGTTGTAGACAAAATAAAAGAGATAATAACCATGGGAGCAGTTGAGATTGAGTATCCTACGTATGATTTTAAAAATTCAAAAAACAAAATATTAGTAAATGACATTCAATCAAAGATAGTGTTAACCGATAAAGATGTTGAAGGAATAAATAAAGGAGAAGAGTTGCATTTGCCATATGGAAGCATTATAACTCCTCTTGCTAAAGATAAAATAAGGGAAAAAAACATTAAAATTGTTTTTGATCTGGAGGCTAAAAAATGAATTTAGGGAAAGTAGTAGGAACTGTAGTAGCTACTAGGAAAGATGAAAAATTAATAGGAACTAAGTTGATGTTAACTCAGCCTCTAAATATTGATTTAGAACCAATAGGGGAAGCTATTATAGCTGTAGATACTGTAGGGGCTGGAATTGAGGAATTAGTTATCTATGTTAAAGGTACAGCAAGCAGAATTGCAGCTAGAAAAACGGATTCACCAATAGATGCTGCTATTGTTGGAATTGTAGATGAAATATCAAAGTGATTAAAATCATTAGGTGGTGAACCGAGTGTATACAGACTATTTAAAAAAATCATTAGAATACAGAAAAATGATAGATGTTTTGATGGGTAAAAATTTTGCTGATTTAGTTTTATTAAATGGCAATGTAATTAATGTTATAACTAAAGAGATTTATAAAGCAGATATAGCAATAAAAGGTAAATATATTTTGTTAGTAGGTGATTGTAGTAGCCTTATTGGGCCAAATACAATAAAAGTAGATGTTAAAGATAAGTATTTATCACCAGGGTTTATAGATTCTCATATGCATTTTGAATCTAGTATGCTTACAATTACTGAGTTTTCAAGATTGTCTATTCCATCGGGGACAACAACTCTTGTAGCTGATCCTCATGAAATTGGTAATGCGTTAGGCCCAGTAGGTATAAAAGCTATGGCTGACGAAATAGATAATGTACCAAATAAAGTTTTTTTGGTAGTACCTGCTTTAACGCCAGATAGCCCAAGTCTAGAGACGGCTGGATGTGATATAAATTCTAAAGACATGGAAGATTTACTAAATTATAAACATATAATTGGAATTGGAGAACTACAAGGGTTTAGCAATGCTAGACATGTTTTTAATAACACACCTGAAATAATAGATGATTTGTTGTCATCAACTATGTATGCAAAGTCTAAAAACATGGTTGTTGATGGGAATGCTCCAGAATTATTTGGAAATGAATTAGCTGCTCATATTTTAGCTACTGGTGGAAAATGTTCATGCCATGAAACAACAACAAAAGAAGAAGCAGTTGAGAAATTGAGACAGGGAGTATATCTCTTCATGAGAGAAGGATCAACTCAGAAAAACATGAGTGAATGTATCACGGCTGTAACTGAAGAAACTATGGTCTCAAGTAGATGTATACTTGCTACACAAGATATGTTAGCAAATGATTTAGAAACACTAGGTCATATGAATGAAATAATTCGTCGTACAATATCAGAAGGAGTAAGTCCAGTAGAAGCTATACAAATGGCTACCATAAATCCCGCTACATATTTTGGACTTTCTGAAGTCGGGTGTTTAGCTCCTGGGAAACATGCAGATATCGCAGTAATTGATGATTTAAACAATATGAATGTATCAGCTTGTTTTATTGATGGCAAATTAGTTGCTATCAATGGAAAAATGATAATAAACATTCCATCCTATATTTACCCTGATAGTGTTAAGAACTCAGTTAAGAGAAATCATATAAGTGAGAAAGATTTAGAAATACGTACTGAGGATAGTCAAAAGAAGGTAAGATGTATAAAATTGATACCTGATCAAAATCTTACAGGGAAGTACGAGCCAATAATCAATGCAAAGAATGGTATTTTATTGCCAGACATGAACAACGATATACTTGAAATTGCCTGTATAGAAAGATATGGTAGAAATAATAACATTGGGAAAGCATATGTCACGGGTTTCGGATTGAAAAATGGGGCTATAGCAGAATCTGTCGCACATGATACTCATAACCTAATAGTAGTTGGAACAAACTTAAAAGATATGGCTACTGCTATAAATGCCGTTATAGACATGGGCGGCGGTTTAGCAGCATCTCAAAATGGAAGAATTATTTCACAACTAAGATTGCCAGTTGGTGGATTAATCACTGATGAATTAAATGGACATCAAGTTAGTGAAAAAATATATGAAATAGAAAAGATTGTCAGCGAACAATTACATTGCATTGTACATTCTCCATTTATGCATTTATCTTTCTTAGCATTATCCACCTCGCCAGAATGGAAAATTACAGATAAAGGGCTAATTGATGTAAACAATTTTAAAGTTCTATCTCCTATTGCTGAATAAATTTTAATATATTCAAATAAGTACGAAAGGAGGAAATTTATTATTAATTTATTATTATAGAGGGGGAGTGCACATGGAAAATAGTTTTCTTGAGAAGAGATTTAAATTAAAAGAAAATGGCACCGATGTAAAAACTGAACTTATTGCTGGCTTAACTACTTTCATGACGATGGCTTATATTTTAATAGTTAACCCTAGTATCCTTTCTGAAGCTGGGATGGATTGGGGTGGGGTTTTCACTGCAACAGCTTTAGCATCATTGATAGCATGTATTGCAATGGCCCTACTATCTAATTATCCGTTCGCTTTGGCACCAGGGATGGGTTTGAATGCTTTTTTTACTTATACAGTGGTTTTTCAGATGGAGAAATCATGGCAATTTGCTTTAACAGCTGTTTTTATTGAAGGTATAATTTTTATCATCCTGTCATTGTTTAAAGTCAGGGAAGCAATTTTCAATGCTATTCCGATGAATTTGAAAAAGGCAGTTTCAGTAGGAATAGGACTGTTTATTGCACTAATAGGTTTTGTCAATGCAGGAATAGTTACAGCTAACGGTGGCACAATTATAGGGTTAGGGGACTTGTCGTCTAAGGGTGCAGTATTGTCGATCATAGGAATTATTATAATGGCTGTATTGTCATATAGAAAAGTCAAAGGTTCCTTGCTAATTGGTATACTATTGACCACAGTTATTGGTATATTCATGGGAGTGGCTAAACTACCAACAGGTATCCTAGAATTACCACCTTCCTTAGCACCAGTTGCATTTAAGTTTGAATGGAACAATATTTTAACTTTTGATATGTTGATAGTAGTATTCACATTCTTATTTGTAGATATCTTTGATACCGTAGGTACATTGATAGGCGTTTCACAAAAAGCGAAGTTATTAGATGAAGATGGTAAATTGCCAAAAGCTAGTGAAGCTTTACTCGCTGATGCTATAGGCACAACTGTTGGAGCTTGCCTAGGTACAAGTACTGTAACAACATATGTGGAATCTGCCTCTGGAGTATCAGAAGGTGGAAGAACAGGGCTAACGTCTTTAACAGTAGGTTTAATGTTTTTAGTAGCATTATTTTTCTCACCGATTTTTAGCATAATACCTTCGCAAGCTACTGCTCCTGCATTGATACTTGTAGGTTTAGCTATGATGAGTCAAGTTGGAGAAATTGATTTTCATGATTATACTGAGGCTGTACCAGCATTCTTAACTATAGTTATGATGCCATTTGCATATAGCATAGCACAGGGAATAGTTTTTGGGATGGTTTCATATGTTCTAATTAAGACATTAACTGGCAGATACAAAGAAGTATCTGTTGTTATGTGGATTTTGGCAATATTATTTATACTAAAAGAAGTAATTTGACAATTGGCATATTAAAAGCTGCTTCAATTTTGAAGCAGCTTTTAATAAAAGAACAAGAGGAGTGAATACCTTGAAAGTTTATAAATCTAATTCTGTAGAAGAAACATTAGAGATATTAAAATCAGCACCTAAATCGAAAATAATATCTGGGGGAACTGACCTTATTATTGAATTAAGAAACCATAATAGTGATGTTGACTATTTAGTTGACATTTCATCAATAGAAGAACTAAAAAAAATTGAAAAAGTTAATGATGAATATATAATTGGCAGTGCAGTACCTTTTTCAGATATATTAAACTTTAAATTTCCTGATAATTTAAAAGGATTTGTTAATGCTTTAAATCAAATAGGTTCTCCTCAAATAAGAAATAGAGGAACTATAGGGGGAAATCTTGCAAATGCATCCACATCAGCTGACTCTGCTCCAGTCTTATTGGCTCTTGATGCTAAAGTAGGTATTTCAACAGGTGATTTTGAAAAAGAAGTATCAATGACTGATTTTTATGATTTTATAGGTGAAGGGCTATACCATGGAATAATAACGTATATTAAATTTAAAGAAATTCCTTTAAATTCTTATCTGAGCTTTGAAAAATTAGGATATAGAAAATCACTAGCAATATCAAAATTATCTATATCAACAAATATAACTTTGAATGAAAATTTTGAAATAGAAAAGATTTTTGTTGCAAGTGGGGCAATTGGGAAATACCCAATGAGAGAGTATGAAGTTGAGTCTAAAATTATTTCTCAGCCTTTGAATGAAAATATTATTCAGTTAAGCATTGAAACAATGAAAGAAATTATATCAGAGAGGCTCAAGGGAAGAAGTTCATTAAATTATAAATTATCTGCTATTGAATATGTGTTAAGATCTTGTTTAGAAGAGTCAATTCAATACTTTAAGAGGTGCTAAGATGATTAATTTAAAAATAAATGTAAATAATACAGATTATGAAATTGAAATAGACGAAGAAAAAAGACTCATTGATTTATTAAGAGATGAATTAAGATTAACAGGCGTCAAAGAAGGATGCAGTGAAGGAGAATGTGGAGCATGTTCTGTAATTCTAGATGGGAAGCTAGTAAATTCATGCTTAATAATGGCATTTCAAGTAAATGATAGTAAGGTTGTAACAATAGAAGGCTTAAGTGAAGGAGATAACATAAATTACATTCAAAAAGCATTTATTGAAGCAGGTGCAGTTCAATGTGGTTACTGCACGCCTGGAATGATATTAGCTGCAAAAGCTATTTTAGATAAAAACCCAAATCCTTCACGTGAAGAAATACGCATGGGTATTTCGGGGAATCTTTGCAGATGTACAGGCTATGAGAAGATAGTAGAAGCTATTGAACTTGCAGGGGGGTACTTAAATGGAACTAAAACATATAGGGAATAGTATAGATAGAATTGACTCATTAGCAAAGGTGACTGGCAAAGCTATGTATCCACAAGACTATTATGTCGATAATATGCTTTATGGGAAAACTTTAAGATCGATATATCCTTTTGCAAAGATCAATATTGATACGAGAGAGGCACAAAATTTACCTGGCGTTATCAGAATTTTCACTCATAATGATGTCCCTAACAATGCTCATGGTGTGCTTCACAAAGATCAATTAGTATTTTGCAAGGACATAGTTCGAAGAATAGGTGATCCAATTGCATTTGTAGTAGCTGAAACTGAAAAAATTTGCGAAGAAGCTATTGAAAAAATAAAAGTTCAATATGAAATTATGAAACCAGTTTTGGATCCGATTGAAGCTATGAAAGAAGATTCTATTAAAATTCATGGAGATAGCAATATTGTATATCATTTTAAATTGAGAAAAGGGGATGCTTTAAGAGCTTTAGAAGAGAGCTATTTTGTTGCAACCAACACATATAAAACTCATAGTATAGATCATGCCTTTTTACAACCTGAAGCAGGTATTGGCTATTTGGATGAAAATGGTAATATAGCAGTAATTGTTGCAACTCAATATCCTCATTATGACAGAGAGGAGATTGCTTATTGCTTAAATCTACCAATAGAAAATATTAGAATCATTAATTCAAATGTTGGAGGGGCTTTTGGCGGGAGAGAAGATATAACTCTTCAGGTTCATCTAGCTTTAGCGGCTAAAACATTGAATAGAGTTATAAAATGTGTCTATTCTAGGGAAGAATCATTTTTGGCTCATAGCAAGAGACACGCTATGATTATGAATTATTCTACAGGAGTAGATAAGGAAGGCTACCTGACTGCTGTTAAGGCTGAAATAATAGGAGATACTGGAGCTTACGCATCGTGGGCAGACAATGTCTTAAGAAAGGCCGGAGTTCATGCAACAGGTCCATATATTGTTCCAAATGTTATGGTAGATAGTTATGCAGTATATACAAATAACCCATATGCTGGTGCAATGAGAGGTTTTGGGGCAACTCAAGTTGCTGTAGCCTACGAGCAGCAAATGGATATTTTAGCACGTGAATTAAAAATGAGTCCAGTTGAAATAAGACTTAAAAATATATTAAAAGTAGGCTCTATAACTTCTACGGGTCAATTGTTAAATAATAGTGTACCATTAGAAAATTGCTTAAGAAGTGTCACTGAATAATTTATGAGCGAGGGAAAATCATGATAAAAAGAGGAAAAGGCTTAGCTATATCATACTATGGCACTGGATATGGCAATGGGTATCCAGATGTATCTAATGCAATTGTAAGACTAAATAAAGACGGTAAGGTTAGTATATTTGTCGGCGGTACTGAAGTTGGACAAGGAGCGAAAACTGTATTTGTACAGATTGCAGCAGAAACTCTAAATATAAACATAGAAGACATAATTTTATATAGTGAAGATACTATTAATACACCAGATGCAGGGACTGCTGCAGCAAGCAGACAGACCTATAATACTGGAAACGCAATAAAACTTGCGTGCGAAAAATTTATTGAAGAACTAAAAGCCAAAGCTAAAGAAATACTAAATTTAGATTCAACTGAAGGATTAATTGTATCTGATTCAAACGTTTACTTAAACTCAAGTAAAAACGATAAAGTTAGTTTTTTGGAAATCGCTTCAAATGTAAAAAACGGATTTTTTGAGTCTCAAGCTAGTTTTACAGCTCATACTGTAGAAATGGATGTAGAAACTGGTCAAGGTGAACCATATTGGCCTTATACTTTCAGCGCATGTGAAGTGGAGGTAGAGGTTAACACTCTTACAGGAATTGTAAATATTATACATGCTAGGTTTGCTCAGGATGTAGGAAAAGCTGTAAACCCAAGGATGATAGAAGGACAAATAGACGGAGGATTTTACATGGGGCAAAGTTATTGTTTGTTTGAAGATTTAAATATCGTTGATGGGAAAATAATGAACAATAAATATTCTAAATACTTATTGCCGACATCGATGGATACGATTGACATTGATAAAATAATCATCGAAGATCCCGAATCTACAGCACCATTTGGTGCAAAGGGAATAGGCGAGCCAGTTACAATACCCGTGGCTCCAGCAATATTAAACGCAATATATGATGCGATTAATGTTAGGATAAATGAACTTCCAGCAACGCCAGATAAAATAATAAGTGCACTTAAAAAAGTTAAATCGGAGGATCAACTATGAAGAATTTGATAGATACATCTATGAGAAGAGAAAAAGCAGATTTTTTATTTAAAAATGCCAAAATTGTTGATGTATTTACGAATAAAATAATAAAAACAAATTTTGCAGTTAAACATGGATATATAGTTGGCTTTGGCGATTACGAAGCATATGAAGAAATCGATTTATTTGATAGTTATGTTGCCCCCACTTTAATAGATGGTCATGTTCACATAGAATCCTCAAAGGTAACACCATCTCAATTTGCTAAAGCAGTAGTTCCCCATGGTGTTTTGACAGTTATTGCTGATCCACACGAAATAGCGAACGTAACAGGTATGGATGGCATTGACTTTATGCTAAAAGATAGCGAAAACTTACCATTAGATGTGTATATTATGGCACCAAGTTGTGTACCAGCAACTCCTTTTGAAGACTCTGGAGCATATATTGGAGTGAAAGAAATCGAAGAATTAATGGCAATCGATAGAGTTTTAGGATTGGGTGAAGTAATGGATTTTAATTCTGTCATAAACTGTGATCCTGAAATCTTAGGGAAAATAGAGAAAGCAAAAGAGTACAACAAAATAATTGACGGGCATTGTCCTGGAATAACAAGAGATAACTTATATGCGTATGCTTTAGCGGGAATTAAAACAGAACATGAGTGTACAAATATTGAGGAAATGACAGACAGACTAGAATTAGGAATGTATATACATATAAGAGAAGGATCGGCTGCTAGAAATTTAAGAGATTTGGTTAAAGGTGTGAATAAAAACAATATAAGCAGGATGATGTTTTGCACAGATGACAGAGAGCCTTGCGATCTTATAAACCATGGAAGC
>DAONLG010000059.1:0-9898 GCA_035406565.1 Soehngenia sp. | reverse complement strand
CCTTTTTTGGTTTCTGGGATCATTTTTCTAAAGTAACTAGCCCTTTTATATATGCTTTAGTTTTAGCCTATATATTAAATCCACTTGTGAATTTTCTCGAGAAGAAAAAAATAAAAAGGAAATGGGCAGTTTTAATCGTTTTTGCTATAATACTGATACTTTTATCATTATTTTTTGCTTTGGTCATTCCTAAAGCGGTAAATGATTTAACAAATTTTATTAAGGATATACCTAACATAGTAGAATTTATCCAAGACTGGTTTAATGATCTTAGGTCGGGTAATTTTGGAGTTATTGTAGAGAAATTAGAAGAGTATATAAACTTAGATAAGCAATTAGACAACATCTCAAAATACATCCAGTCTAGTTTAGAAAATATCGTGTCATTTTTAGTTGCATCTACTGCAACTTTATTGGATCTGCTGATGACACCGATAATTACTTTTTATTATCTGAAAGAGAAAGATAAAATACTAAGTTTAGCATCAAATCTGATACCTGCTAAGATAAAGCCGACTTTTTATAAGCTCGGAAATGATATAAACAGGATATTAAGTGGTTTTATCAGAGGACAGCTTATTATAGCTCTAATTATAGGAGTATTGACAGGCATTGCGGCTGCAATACTTAGGGTACCATATGCGATTACCATAGGAATACAAGCAGGTATAACGAATATTATACCTTACTTTGGACCATGGATAGGAGGGATACTACCAGTCATACTAGCGCTTATGATAAGTCCTGCTAGAGCTTTATGGATGGTAATAGCAATTATTGTAATTCAACAAGGAGAAGGAGATTTAATATCACCTCAGATAATGTCACATTCTGTTGGGCTTCACCCTCTACTTGTGATGTTCTCAGTATTATTTTTCGGATCAGCTTTTGGGATAATAGGGATGGTAGGAGGAGTTCCTCTCATGGCTATCTTGATTACAATAGGAAAGTACATTATCGAATATAGAAAAAAGTTAAAAGATGAAACTGTTACTATAGAGTAATTTAATATATGACTTTTTCTAGAAATAAACCATGAGCCGGAGCTGTGAAACCAGCATCGGCTCTGTTTTTTGAGTCAAATAGAGAATTTATACTGTTTATATCTCTAGTGCCGTTTCCAATTTCGATAAGAGTTCCAGTTAGTATTCTGACCATATTATATAGAAATCCCTCTGCAGTGTATTCAATTGATATTATAGGGGTGCTGTTATTTATTTTTATCGATTCAATAGTCTTAATGGTAGATTTTTTCTTGCTTTTAACAGAGGTAAAAGCTCTGAAATCATGAGTGCCAATCAGTAGTTTACTAGCTTCATTCATATTTTCTACATTTAATTTTTCTGGCACATGATAACTGTACTTTCTATAAAAAGGAGATTGAAAAGTGTCGTTATAGACATAATAGACATAATATTTTTTCTTTACGTTGTATCTAGCATGAAATCTTTCTGATGCTTCTCTCATATCTTTTACTCTTATATCTTTAGGTAAATAAACATTCAAATAGTATAGAAAATCATTAAGTTCAATTTCACTATTTGTTTTGAAATTAGCTACTTGCCCCTTTGCATGAACTCCAGCATCTGTTCTGCCTGAACCAATTAAAGTTATATCTTCGTTTATTATCATTTTTATAGTTTTTTCAATTTTCTCTTGAATTGTGTTTTCTGTATTGCCTAATTTTTGCCAACCCTGATATTTACTACCATCGTATTCCAAAACCATCTTTATATTTCTCATATTTCACCTCTAATTATATGTAAATCCTTCACCTTCGACTTCTGTAATATGTGAAACCGAGATGAATGCCTTATTGTCTACACTTCTAATATAATCTCTTATTCTAACATATTCGCTCCTTGAAACTATTGTGTTTATTATTCTTCTTTCTTCCTTTGAATATCCACCTATTGCGATATAAATTGTCGTGCCTCTGCCTATTTCATTTAGTATAAAGTCATTGATATTATCAAGTTCTTTTGAGATTATCATCATGTTCATCTTCACATTAAAACCAGAGATTATTTTATCTATGACAAATGAGTTGATTATTATACCTAATAGTGCATACATTCCTAATCTGGCACCATATACAAAACTTGCAAATAGAACTATCAAGAAATCTGAAATCAAAAGAGATTTACCCATGGCAATGCCGGTGTATTTATTTATTATTTTTGCAATGATATCCGTACCGCCAGTAGATGCATCTTCATTAAACACAATTCCCATTCCAACACCAGAAATCAGTATTCCAAAAATTAAATTAATGAACAAATCATCTGTAAAAGGTCCTTTCATAGGGATGATGTATTCAAATATAGCGATCATTGCTGAGAAAGCAAATGAAGAATAGATCGTATATCCTCCGAAATCCTTTCCTACGGCTATAAATGCAATGATGAACAATATAACATTTAGGGCTGCCAATATAATACCCATTGGTATCGACGGGATTAAATAGTTTAGTATCATTGCTAAACCTGTTGCACCACCAACTGCTAGATTTGAAGGCATGAGGAAAAAATAGAGTCCAACAGTCATAATTAGCAAGCCGACATTTATATATATAAATCTCTTTAAATTGAATTTCATATTTAGCACCTCGTATTTTAATCATAAATATAATATATCATATAAAGCAATTTACTAAAATAGTATTATTATCTATGGGTTATTGATAAATTATTGGGTATAAAAATTTATATAAATGATATAAACTTTAGGAGGTTTGATTATGAACTATTTAGATATGGCAATTCAATTAGAAAATGATGGAGAAATGTTTTACCTTGAACAAGCAGATAAAAATAGCGGGAGAGAAATCGAAAGAGTATTTAAACTACTAGCAAATGAAGAAAGAAAGCATAGAGAACTTCTAGAGAATTTTTCTAAAAAACTTGATTATACTATTCCTGAAGCGGAATCCGAGATGGATTATGAGAACATTTTTAAAAACGAAAATGATTTTAATGTGGAAACTGAAACAGAGACAAAGCAAATAGACGTTTACAGACTAGCTCTGCAAAAAGAAGAAGAAAGCATAAAGCTGTATCAGAAGATGAAACAGGAAGCTAGCGAAGAAGAAGAGAAAGTATTGCTTGACTATTTAATTAAACAAGAAGAAAATCATTATAGAATATTTAACAATATAGTTGAACTTTTAAGAAAAGCAGAGGAGTGGGTTGAATCTGCAGAATTTGGCAAGAGAGAAAATTATTAGAGGTGAATTTGATGAAAAAAGATTTACTGGTTATTGACTGCCAATATGACTTTATTGAGGGCAGCCTAGCATGTGCACATGCAAATGAGGCAGTAAGAAATATTGTAAATTTTATAAATTCCCATGATTTAAATGTATTTTACTCGCTTGACTGGCATAATGAGAGCAACAAAAGCTTTAAAATCAATGGAGGAATCTGGCCCGTGCATTGTGTACAAAACCAAAAAGGATCTAAATTAGATGATGTATTTTATGAAAAAGTTTTGGATATAAAGAATAGGCCAAATGAAAAAAACATGTTCTACAAAGGAATGGATGATGATATTGAGGAATACTCGGCATTTAATGCAAAGAATAAAGATCAGTATGTTTTAAATAAAGTGTTATCTGATGAGGTCATAGTCTGCGGAATAGCCAGTGAATTTTGTGTAAGAGAAACAGTGCTTGACTTATTAAAAGATGGTAAGAAAGTTGAATTGTTATTGGAAGGCTTGGGATATGTAGATGAGAAACAACATATGAAAAATATAGAAGATCTCAAAAAAATGGGTGTTGAAATTATCTAAAGCTGGGGGTGGTACTATGCTAGTAAAGGACATAATGACAAAAGAAGTCTACACTGTCAAAATAGATGATACAGTTGAAGAATGCGCTAAGCTTTTAACGGATAAGAATTTAAGCGGAGCACCTGTTGTAGATGATGATGGAAAATTAAGAGGGATTGTAACGGAAGGAGATCTAATTAGAAGAGGCACAAACATCAAAGGGCCAAAAGCTATAGAGATTTTGGGTGGATTGATTTATCTAGACACTCCCAAGAAATTTTTTGAGGAATTAAAGAAAGATTTGGGGATTTTCGTACAAGATGTTATGACAGATGAAGTGATAACAATAAATGAAAATGCAACTGTTGAAGAGGCAGCTACATTGATGGTTGAAAAAAAGATAAAAAGACTTCCGGTTTTAAATGATAATAAAGAATTAGTGGGTATAATATCCAGGAAAGATATCATGAATTACTTATTTCCAAAAGGTTCTGAATAATTTCAGAGCCTTAGTTTTTTTAGTTGTATTTTTGACAGTATTAAGCTAGTATGAATAATATAATTTATTCAAATATAAAGGGGATTATGATGAACTTTTTAAAGAAGATTGCAGGGAAATTTGTCTATGGACTAGCAAAAGTAATTTCAATTATTTTTGACGGTTTGATTTGGATATTTAAAACCATAGTAGATTTAGTTATAGGTCTAGGGAAAATATTGTTGACATTGATAGCAATGGGTGGCATATTAGTAATTTTTCTTTTGTTTTCGCCGATAGGAATAGCGCTATTATTTAATCCAATAACAATTATAGCAATATTTTTATTTATTGTAATACCGATCTTAGGAAAGAAATTTATTTCATATTTACAATATTTAAAATATATAATAACTGAATATCTACTTGACTTAAGTAAATATCTGATAGAAGGAAAAACAGAATACAAGTCTTTCAATGAATTCAGTAGAAAATATAGAAACATGGAAGAAGAAAGGGAAAGAAAACAGAGAGAAGAAAGACAAAGAAGAGAAAGAGAAGAATGGGAAGAAAGATTTAGACAGTGGCAAGAATATCAAAATTACAACAGAGGTTATCAAGGCTATTATCAAAATGGAAATAGACAATACACAGGTGGCACATATCAAAACCCTGCATCTGAATTCATAAGTAAATATGAAAAAAGTTGTGAACTATTAGGAGTATCACCAGAAACTGATATTTACCAAGTTAAATTAGCGTATAGAAAAAAGGCAAAAGAGTATCATCCGGATTTAAACAAAGCAGCAGATGCAACTAGAAAATTTCAAGAGATTAATAATGCATATGAGTTTTTAACGGAAGAGAATATTGAAAGGTATAAGAACTTTAAAAAAGGAGCAAACTAAAAATGACTAAATATGCTTATTCATTTGAAAGTAGAATTGCAAATTTAACTATTTACGAGGTTGACAATAAAATAGTTAGAATTGAGTTCAATGAAGAAAATATAGACAAGAACTATAAATACGAGATGACACCTACGATAAAAAATGCTATAAGAGAAATCGAAGAATATTTAGATGGAGATAGAAAAATATTCACTGTGCCTATTGAATTGTATGGAACTGAATTTCAAGTCAAAGTTTGGAATGAATTGCTAAAAATTCCATATGGGGAGACTAAGACTTATAAAGAAATCGCAAAGAGCATAGGAAATGAAAAAGCATGTAGAGCTGTTGGTGGAGCAAATAATAAAAATCCAATTCCTATTATTGTCCCATGCCATAGAGTAATAGGATCAAACAGCTCATTAGTTGGATACAAAGGAGGGCTTCAGATCAAGAAAGCCCTCCTTGAGGTAGAAAGCACGAATTAATTGAGCTTTTCAAGCATTATCTCTAGAATTTCTCTATCTACATTTTTCATGCCTTCTGATGTAACTCTTTGGAGATTCTCTATTGATTTTTCAGCTGTTCTTCCAAGTATTCCATTATCATATGGAATTTCAACACCTGATATAGCTAAATGCGATGCTTCTATTGCAGCTGTAACAGAAATTGACAATTTATATGCACATCCTTCTTTTGCTCCATCACAAAACATTCCAGAAATACCGGCAAGTGTATTGTTTATGCTTGCTTTAATATTTTTATCATTCCCATTTTCAAGCATTGTAAGCCCTGCACTTAAACCTACACCAGAAGCCACTGCACAACCACAAATAGGAGTCAGAGTTCCAATATGTGCTTTAACATATATTGTTACTAAATGGCTTAGAGTGATTGCTCTGATTATTTCTTCTTCGGTTTTTTTACATTCTTTACCAATGACTGCCAAAGGGATAATAGCGACTAAGCCATGATTTCCACTTCCTGCTGAACTCATGACAGATAGAGGATAGCCAGACATCCTAGCTTCAGATGCACATACAGTAAAGGCTTTTGCCTTTTTATACATATCATCAACATCTTGCATGTATACTTTACATAGTCCAATTCCCAGATCTTTAGTTGCTCCAATTTGAGCTAAATTTAAATTTACATCGATTCCTTCTTTAATGAAATATATTTTTTCTATGCTTACATTTCTTGAAAAATATATTAAATCATCAATATCGTAATTTTTTATCTCGTTTTTTAAGTCTATGTTATTTCCCAAGCTATTTTCATTTTTCAAAATATAGCCATTCAAGGATTCAAAACAAATATTTCTATGATTCTCTTTAATAATAACCTGCGAATGATTATTTTTTGAATGTGCCCTTACATCGATGTAGAAAAAGTCTTTTTCAAAATCTACTTTTATTTTTATAATATCTTTATTTACAATGTCTTTAGCTAAATTTAAAGTGTTATTATCTAGATTATTTAATACCTCGAGCCCGTCAGAAGACTTGCCATGTATCATAGCTATAGCACAAGCCATGACAATTCCTTTCTCATCAGTAAAAGGTATACCTACACACATTCCGTTTTTTAACACATTGGTATTTAGATAAACCTCTAAACTTTCCACCTTTTCATCTAATATTTCTCTAGCTCTTGCAACCGCTAATGCTACTGCTGCCGGTTCGGTACAACCCAAGGCCTTTACAACTTGATTTTTTAAAATAGATAATAATTTTTCTTCCAATCAAATCCCCTCCGAAGCTATATTATGCAATAATCATGCCAAAATTTTCGTTTATATCAAAGCCTAAATTATTGTATTAGAACGATTCTAAGGATATTGAGGGAAAATAATTATAATAATTAAGAATTATTTCTCAAATATGAGAATTAATGACTTCGTTTTTAAGTTGATTATTATCAGAAATTGTATTAGTATATAATAAAATTAAATGGAGGAGATAAGATGGAATTGCTAAAAGACAGAATAATTAGAGACGGTATAATTAAAGATAATAATATAATTATGGTCGATTCATTTTTAAACCATCAATTAGATATCAAACTATTAAATGAGATCGGCAAAGAATTTTACAAGCGCTTTAAAGATAAAGACATCAACAAGATATTGACAATTGAAGCTTCTGGAATTGCAATTGCTGCTATTACTGCACAGTATTTTAATGTAAATGTTGTGTTTGCTAAAAAAACTTTATCCACAAATTTAGATGATAATACATATGAGAGCAAAGTATTTTCATATACGAAAAATGAAACTTATACTGTAAGAGTAGCTAAAAAGTTTTTAGATGAAAAAGACAGAATATTAATTGTGGATGATTTTTTAGCAAATGGAATGGCATTAGAAGGACTGATAGACATTGCATGTCAGGCTAATGCAAAAATTGAAGGGATAGGAATAGTCATAGAGAAAGGATTTCAAAAGGGTGGGGATAATATTAGAAAAAGAGGATTAGATTTAGAATCACTTGTGATCATTGATGAAGTTAAAGATAAATCTATCACTTTTAGACAATGATATTGCTTAAATTTCTCAAAAATGATAACTTACTATTATAATATATAGTAGGTGATAATATGACGCTTTTATATGATATAAAATCTGAACTTCAAGAAATAATAGAGTCTTTACATGATGTGACAAATGTGGATATGGCAATCGTTGATGATAAATTATTTAGAGTAGCTGCTACTGGGGTTATGGCAAACACAATAGGAGAAAAAGCACCACATAATTCGTTATTTCACAAGTGCTTAGTAACAGCAGAGAGCTATTTCATAGTAAATCCTAGAGAAAATGAGTTTTGTACTCAATGCGAGAATTTATTTGAATGCAGTGAATTAGTTGAGATGTGTTTACCAATAAAGTATGACAACCGGATAATTGGGGTCATTGGTCTTTGTGCATTTGATGAAAAGACGAAAGAAAGTTTTGTTTTAAATAAAGACAGATTCTATAATTTAGAAATTAGAATAAGAGATATAATTGAAGAAATACTAAAAAGGAGAGATTATGCTGAGCTCTTAGAATATAGACATTTAGAGTTTAAAACACTTATTAACTCAATTAATGAAGGAATTGTAGTTGCTGATAACTCTTTAAATATTCAAAGTACAAATGAATATGTATTAAAGAGATTGGGATTAAAAAAGGAATTAGATTACAAGCTATCAGATATATTACCAGATAAAATATTAAATAAAATCACAGAAGGATTTTGTGGTGACTTGGGACCTGTATACATAAATGGCAATGATTATATGGTTCAAATCAATACATTTTATTTCAGCAGTGAAAGAAAAGGCCATGTACTTGTATTTAAAGATTTCAAAAAGATGAAAGACTCTGTCATGAAATCGAATAGGGATAGAGAGTTTACAACATTTGATGATATAGTCGGTGAGAGTGAGGCTATAAGACAAGCCAGACTTCAGGCTATTGAAAGCGCAAAGGTGGATGTTCCCATTTTAATCTACGGCGAAACTGGCACTGGGAAAGAAGTGTTTGCAAAAGCCATACATTTTTCAAGTAATCGCTCCAAAGAGATATACATGGCTGTAAACTGTGGTGCGATTGCAGACAATTTAATAGAGAGTGAATTGTTTGGGTATGAGAAAGGTTCGTTCACAGGAGCTTTGTCTAGTGGAAAGAAAGGGATTTTCGAAGTTTCTACAAATGGGACACTTTTACTGGATGAGATAAGTGAATTGAAGTATTCAACACAAGTTAAATTGTTAAGAGCTTTAGAAGAAAAAGAAATAACACGAGTAGGTTCTACTAACACAATTAAAGCAAATCCAAGGATAATCGCAGCTACTAATAAAAATTTAGCTTTATTAGTGGAAAAAAATGAGTTTAGAGAAGACCTTTTTTACAGGCTAAATATAATTCAAATAAATATACCACCACTTAGAGAAAGAGGATATGATGTTTTGTTATTAGCCAGATATTTTTTGGATAATTTTAATAAAGCATATGGCAAAAACATAAAAAGATTTACAACGAAAGCAGAAAAATTGCTTTTAGAGTATTCGTTCCCGGGAAATGTCCGTGAGTTGAAAAACATAGTAGAATACTGTGTCATATTTGAGAACACTGATACAATAGATGAGAATATGATCTTAAAGAAAATAAGCTCAAAAAAAGACAAAACTATGAGTGAAAAAACTCTTAAGCAAATTGTCAAGGAATATGAGAAAGAATTTTTAAAAAAAGAAGTTCTACGAGTAGGAGACAGCGTTGAAGGAAAGAAAAATCTAGCCAAGAGGCTAGATATAAGTTTAGCAACACTATATAGAAAATTAGAAGATTAATTCAAATAGTTTATAATAGTTGGCAGATATAGCATTATTATTGCAAAAAAAGAGGATATATAAAAGAATATCTTAGTAAACTTTGATGCTTTCTTTTTTTCTAATGAAACATACCCTTTATAAATCAATAAACCAGTCAACAATACAAACAATGGTTTGAACTTTGTCATGTTCGAAAAATACGCACTTCCCACTGACCCTAGACCTAGGGCAGCTAATATTAGCGTTCCACTTCAACAAAGGCTTGCGAATAATGCCGTAAATATAGATAACACGCCCATCAATTTTTCTTTCATCTCACACCTCCTATACCCCTATGGGGTTATTTTAGCATATATTTTTTTCATATACAATCTTTATCATAGATGTTTATAAATATTCTATGATAATGTCATATTAAATTTAATCTGATAAAATGTCAGTA
>DAONLG010000058.1:0-9902 GCA_035406565.1 Soehngenia sp. | reverse complement strand
CCTTTATCTTTTAAATAATCCACTACTTGTTGATTATGCACCATTGGACCAAATGAATAAACTATTTCTTCATTTTTGATTGTTTCCAAAGCAGTGTTTATAGCTCTTTCTACTCCAAAACAAAATCCTGCATGCTTTGATATAATTATCTCCACAATTATCCTCCTAATTCGTAAATTTTTCTCATGATATTTTTACTAATTTCTGTATATTTTTCATTGTCGAGTTTAACATTATCCTCTAATTCAATATAAATAGGTTTCCCTATTATTATTTTTATTTTACTAAATAATTTATAGCTTCCTTCACTATATACTGGGAGCACTGGAGACTGTGATTTTACTGCAATTAAAGCCAAACCTGATTTTATGTAGTCATCATTAAAGTATTTAACACGAGTTCCTTCTGGAAAGATACCTAATACCTTTTCTTCTTTTAATATTCTAAGAGATTTTTTAATTGCAGCTAAGTCATTTCCTTCTCTATCTACTGGAAAAGCTCCGAGTGATAACAATAATTTAGCAAATAATTTATTCTTAAATAATTCTTTCTTAGCCATCCAATGCACTTTTCTTGGGAAAAAAACAGCTAAAGTTACAGGATCCCAATTGCTATGGTGATTTGAGCACAATATAAGTCTCCCATTCATTGGTATATTTTCTTTGCCATAAATTTCTATCCTAAAAAATAGTTTTTCAAATATGAATACTATACCTTTAGCAAAATTATAAAACAATTTTATTTACCCCTTTTATTAATTCTATAATTAAATCCACTACTTCATCTACTGTAAGATTTGTTGAATCTATAACAATAGCATCATCAGGGATCCTCAATGGCGATTCTATCCTAGTACTATCTATTTTATCTCTTTTATTAATATCATCAATAATATCAGTTAAAAGAATATCAGTTTCACCTTTATCTTTTAGTTCCAGATACCTTCTCTTTCCTCTTTCCTCGGGTTTAGCAGTAATAAAAAATTTAAATGAAGCATTTGGCAATACAACTGTCCCAATATCTCTCCCATCCATAATAACATTACTCTTCTTTGCCATTTCTTGTTGTAATTCAACCATCTTTTTCCTAACTTCTGAATAGCTTGACACATATGATACATTTTTATTTACAGAATTATTTCTTATTTCCTCATCAACGATTTTGCCGTCTAAGTAAATATGGTTATTTAAAAAACTTATTTCAGTGTTTTCGAGTAAGCTTAATACTTCATTTTCATTTTTTGGATCCAATCCATTTTCCAACACTTTTAAAGTTAAAGCTCTATACATCGCACCTGTATCTATATATTCTAAATTTAATTTTTTTGCAATTTTTTTTGCAACAGTACTTTTACCTGCGCCAGCAGGTCCGTCAATTGCAATAGATATTAAAGATTTATCCATATTTTCCTCCTAATGAATATAGCCACCAAAAGGTGGCAATTTAACTTGAAAGATCAGGCCTAAGAACGCTGGCTTCTCTTAAGTACACATGTTTAACTCCATCTTGGTTTGCCTCAGATAAATATAAAATCAATACTCTAATGCATTTACTAAGACTTCCCTTTACAGCCATCTCTTGAAAGCACATCAAACTGCATTGAGTATACCCTAACATCCTAGCTGCTTTAGCAGGGTAAGCAGCATCTAAATCACTAGTGGCCGTAAATAGCATGCATATGACATTGCTTTTTATTAGTCTATTTCTTTTCTCGATAGCTTCTATTAATTCTTTAGTTGAAGATAAGATGCTCTCTTGTGTATTAATATCAACGGTTATAGCTCCTCTTATTGAGACAGTATTCATGATATTCTCCTTTTTTATTATATAATATTAAGTGTTTATTAACAAGCAATTTATATATTAATTCCAGCTAAGTAACCTGTTGAAAAAGCAATCTGTAAATTATAACCACCTGTCAATGCATCTACATCGATAATTTCTCCTGCAAAATATAAACCAGGTACTATTTTTGATTCCATGGTTGAAGGATTAATTTCATCTACTTTTATTCCACCACTAGTTACTATAGCTTCCTCTATAGGTCTCAATTTCACAAAATCTAATTTCAATCTTTTTATAGAATTCACTAATTTGTTTCTTTCTGCTTTAGTAATCTGATTCACTTTTTTATCTGGCTCGATAGAAGAATCATTAATTATCCAATCTATCATATTCTTTGGCAATAGATCAATAAGTGCATTTTTTATATCTTTGTTTTTGTATTTCTCAAAATCTCTCAATATCCTAAGTTCTAATTTATCATTGGTCAAAGCTGGTTTGAAATCTATAAATAAATTTACATTTGGAATATATTTATTAATATAATTGCTAATTGTCAATACAATAGGACCAGAAATACCAAAATGAGTAAAAATCATTTCACCAAACTCTTTATGAATTAATTTACCTTCATTTGTTGTAGCTATTAACTCAACATTTTTTAATGAAAGCCCTCTCACTTGATTTAAATAGTTACTCTTTATTTCTATTGGAACTAATGATGCTTTCAAAGGAACAATAGTATGCCCAAATTTTTTCGCAAATTGATATCCATCACCTGTTGAACCAGTAGCCGGATAGCTCATACCTCCAGTAGTAATAATAACTTTATCAAAGATGTATTTTTCATTATTATCAATTTCAATCTTAAATTTACTTTCATCACAATAAACATCAGTAACTTTAGATTTAAGCAATAATTTAACTTTTGACTTAAGTAAATATCTTTCAAGTGCTTTATTAACATCAAGGGATTTATCAGAAACTGGAAAAACACGATTACCTCTTTCTATTTTTACTTCTAGTCCATACTCTCTTAGTAAATCTAAGAGCATGTCATTAGTAAAAGTATATAATGAGCTATAGAGAAATTGAGGATTAGTAACAATATTATCAAAAAATTCATCTATTGGAGAAGAGTTAGTAATGTTACATCTACCTTTACCAGTTATCAAGAGTTTCTTACCAATCATGCTGTTTTTTTCAAACAAAACTACCTCATGCCCTCTATTAGCTGCAACACAACTAGCAATTATTCCTGAAGGACCTGCTCCTATCACTCCGACTTTAGCCATTTACATGCCCCCTTAATTATAATATCATATCATATTAATATTATATATCATATATTATCTATGATACATAATACATAGAGAAATGCAAAGAACAACTAGTTCAAACTAGTTGTTCTTTGCTTCATTAGATTCATTATAAGTACCGTATTTGTCCCAAATAGACTCTAACTCTTCAAAATAAGGTGTTATATCCTCTTTTTTTTGCGCTGCTATGGCTAATATGAATGCATTTATGAGGCTCATAGGAGCCACTAATGAATCGACAAATGATAACATTTCCGACTTAGCTATCAGTGATATATCTGATCGATTGTATGCAGGAGATAAGCCACTATCAGTAAATGTAATTATTTTACTTCCTTTAGTATTAACATAATCTAAAGCATCAAGTGTCCTTTTTGAGTATCTTGGATAAGTAATACAAACAAGAACATCACTTGATTTTATTTTAGCTAATTGTTCAAATATATCATTGGCTGAAGGTTGAATTAATTTTACATTATCAAATATGAAATTTAAATAAAAATTCAAATACCCTGCTAGAAAGGCTGAACTTCTTAATCCAAGAATAAAAATATTGTTAGCCTCAATAATACTATTCACTGCCATATTGAAATTCAATTCATCGATTTCTAATATGGTTTTCTTCATATTATCCATATCTTTTCCCATTACTTTATCTATAAATTCACTACTGTTATTTAATTCATCCGATAAAGATATTCTTTGAACGGTAGTCAATTTATTTCTTATTAACTCTTGCAAATCTCTTTGTAGTTCTTTATACCCAGCATAACCAAGAGCATTCGCAAATCTAACAACTGTTGACTCGCTCACATTTAATTGATTTCCTATTGCTGCTGCTGTCATAAATGCTGCCTTATCATAGTGATTTATTATATATTCAGCTATAATCTTTTGAGCTTTGCTAAGACTCATAAAGTTTTCTTGAATATTTGTAATTACATTTTGATCCATCAACAGTATCCTCTCTATTCTATTAAATTTCTCCCTTCAATTAAAGCATTTCTGTTTAATTCTTCAGTACCTTTAGGAACTCTGTCTAAAACAGCCTTTTCAAGTGATTCTTCAGACACTAGATTAAGTATTTTATTAAGTGCTCCTAATGCTACAATATTTGCAACCATAGATTTTTTTAGTTTCTCATTTGCTGTTTCTATTATAGGAATTTGATATACTGTAATATCATTTCTATCTGGTTTGTCGACAGAACTATCAATTACGAGAATCCCACCCTTTTTTAATGATTTTAGATATTTTTTGCATGCCACATTAGTAAGAGCTAAAAGTAAGTCACATTCTGTTATCTTTGGAAAAACAATCTCCTTATCACTTATAATGACTTCTGCTTTGCTTGCTCCGCCTCTTGCCTCTGGCCCATATGATTGTGACTGAAGTGCATTTTTACCATCAAGTATCGCAGCTTCGGCTAGTATAATACCACCAGTAATAAGTCCTTGTCCTCCAGAGCCTGTTAATCTGATTTCATATTGCTTCATTAGTTTCTCCCCTTTCCAAGAGAATCAATCAGTATTTGATATTGCTCAGTATATTCTTTTCTTTCTTTAGAATACAATTTTCCAATTGGAAATTTACCTATTTTTTCTTCTTCGCTCATTTTTTGCCAAGCAGAGTACATAACCCCATTTTCTTTTAAGTATTGAATCATATCCACTGCTGAGCCTTTATTATTTTTTCTGCCATAATAAGTTGGGCATGTTGTGACTGCTTCGATAAAAGAAAAACCTTTATTTATAATTCCCTCTTGTATTACTTTTTCAAGTATATTGACAGCATAAACAGTACCTCTTGCAACATAAGTTGCTCCTGCAGCATTTGCCAATTCACATAAGTCAAAATTAGGATCTATACTTCCGTATGGTGCAGTTGTCGCTTTGTCTCCTGTAGGCGTTGTTGGTGAGTATTGTCCTCCAGTCATCCCATAAATGCTGTTGTTAAATACAACTGTAGTTAAATCTATATTTCTTCTAGCAGCATGAATCAGATGATTACCTCCTATTGCAGAAGAATCACCATCACCTGTAATTACTATCACATGTAATTTTGGATTTGCTAATTTCACTCCAGTGGCAAAAGCTAATGCTCTTCCATGTGTTGTATGAAGCGTATTGAAATCTAAGTAACCTGCTGCTCTTGAAGAACAACCAATACCCGATACAATGCATACATCATCTTTAGGTATATTTAAATTATCAATAGCTTTTACTATAGCTCTAGTAACTATTCCATTTCCACAACCTGGGCACCAAATATGTGGAAGTGTTTCAGTTCTAAAATAATTGGTTACTAATTCACTAGGCATATATATCCTCCTTAATAAATGATACTATTTCTTGCGGAGTAATTATTTCTCCATTAATCTTTCCATATTTACCTATATCACATTGGCCAGATGCTATTCTTTGAACTTCTAATAGATATTGACCAGCGTTTAACTCAACTACATATATTTTCTTAACTTTTTTGCTAAGCTCAAATAATTGTTTTTCTGGTGAAGGCCATATCGTTATAGGTCTAAACATTCCGATTTTTATGCCTAATTCCCTTAGTGTATTCACAGCTACTTTAGATGATCTAGAAATCGCACCAAATGAAACTATAGCATAATCTGCATCATCTAACATGTATTCTTCATATGTTACAATGTCATCTTTATTGTTCTCTATTTTATTAATCAATCTATTAAGTAATTTATCTGCTACAGCCTCATTTCCGCTAGGAAATCCTGTTTCATCATGAACTAACCCAGTGACATTATACCTATAGCCTTCTCCAAAAGCTGCCATTTCTGGCACTATGTCATTGTCACCTACTTTATAAGCTAAATATTTATCGGAAGGCACAGTTGGCCTTTTTCGATCAAAAATTTCTATATCTTTTAATTCTTCAAGATCTATTTTTTCTCTCATATGGCCAATTATTTCATCCATCAACAAAATAACAGGAGTTCTATATTTTTCTGAAAGATTAAAAGCTCTAATTGTAGTGGTATAAATTTCTTTTACTGAGGCTGGATAAAGAGCAATTATAGAATGATCTCCATGTGTTCCCCATCTTGCTTGCATGATATCACTTTGTGAAGGAGAAGTAGGCATGCCTGTGCTTGGACCGCTTCTTTGTACATCAACAATTACGATTGGAATCTCAGCCATTATACCATATCCAATATTTTCTTGTTTAAGACTAAATCCCGGACCAGATGTCGCAGTCATAGATTTTATACCTGTTAAAGAAGCACCGAGGGCTGCTGCAATACCTGCAATTTCATCTTCCATTTGTATGAATTTACCCCCATGTTTTGGCAACAATTCAGCTGATAATTCAGCGATTTCTGTGGATGGTGTTATTGGATAACCCGAATAAAATCTCATTCCAGCATGTATTGCGCCAGCTACACATGCTTCATTGCCTTGCATTAGTTTTATTTCTGACATTACTTTTCCTCCTCTAAATATATAGCGTAATCTGGACAATGGTATTCACATTGACCACACTTAATACATTTATCTACATCTTTAATTACTACTTTTTCATTTTCTACTGCTAAAACTTGCTTAGGGCATACAAACACACAAATTCCGCATCCTTTGCACCAAAGAGCATTTGTCTTTAAAGACAGTTTTTCTTTCATAAGCATTTTAGTACCTCCTTTAATCCTATTAATAAAATAATATCAAACTAAATATCATTTTGCAAGTTTTGTTTCATATTTTTTAATTTATAGATTAAGCTGAAAGTTATCCTTCAATTATAAAAAAGATTTCAATAAATTTGTGTATAAAAAAACAAAGGACAAACTGATCTTAATTTGTCCTTTGTTTTTTTATACTGGATGAGTTTTATCTTCTTCATTTAATAAATCCGTTTCAATTTTATATTTAGATGCCAATCTCTGTTTAAAAAAATTCATTGCTACTTGAGGAAATAAAGCATAACTTAAAACATCTTCTTCTTGCTCAATATACTGTTTTATTTCATTTCGGTATTTGTTAAGTTCTGGTTCTAATAAATCAGCCGGTCTTCCCTCAAATACTTCTTCTTCGCCTATTATTATTTTCTTTATATCATCTTTTATTGGTACTGCAGGTTTACCATATAAGCCTTTCACATAGTTTTTAACTTCATTAGGTACCATTTTATACCTTTCTGAAGACAACACATTAAATAGTGCTTGAGTTCCAACCATTTGGCTCATTGGTGTTACTAATGGTGGAAATCCCAAATCTTCTCGTACTTTAGGTATCTCCTTTAAGACTTCTTCGTACTTATCTTCTTTTCCTTGTGCTTTTAATTGGGACACAAGATTTGACAACATACCTCCTGGCACTTGATATTTTAGTGTATTAATATCTACTGAGAGTACCTTATTATCCAATAGTCCTTCCTTCTCATATTTATTGCGTAGACCCTTAAAGTAATCAGATATTTCCAAAATCAAATCAAAATCAATATCTGGATGATAATTGCTCCCTTCTAATGAAGCAATCATTGGTTCAGTGGCAGGTTGACTTGTGCCATTTCCCAATGGAGAAATTGCGGTATCTATTATATCTGCACCAGCTTCAATAGCTTTCATATATGTTTGATTAGCAATTCCACTTGTAAAATGAGAATGAATTTCAAGTGGTAAATCAATGGCTTTTTTAATTTCGCTAACTAGCTCATATGCAGTATAAGGTAATAATATTCCTGACATATCTTTGATGCATATTGAGTCCACTCCCATTTCAGCCATACCTCTAGCAACTTTGACATAATAGTCTATATTATGCACTGGGCTGACAGTGTAACTAATTGCTCCTTGTGCATGTCCTCCATATTTCTTAGTTGCTTTTACGGAAGTTTCTAAATTTCTTAGATCGTTTAAAGCATCAAATATTCTAATTATGTCTATACCATTTTTGATTGATAATCTAATAAATTCTTCAACTACATCATCAGGATAGTGCTTATATCCTAGTAAGTTTTGTCCTCTTAATAACATTTGCAACTTTGTATTTTTAAATGCTTTTCTCAAAGCTCTCAATCTATCCCATGGATCTTCGTTTAAATATCTCAGGCATGTATCAAATGTAGCACCACCCCATACCTCTAAAGCATAATATCCAACTTTATCCATTTTTTCTGCAATTGGCAGCATATCGTCTGTTTTCATCCTTGTTGCGATGAGAGATTGATGCGCATCTCTAAAAGCTGTCTCGACTATTTTAACTTTTGTCATTACTTTCCTCCTCTATTTTCAATACAGAATAATCTAGGTGGATTATTTATTTGATTGATAAAGTTTACTTCAAATATATTGTATTTTTTTTGATCTAGTAAACTTAAATAATTTCGCACTGCTTTGTATTCTTCATAACCACCATCATGATTAATATATGAAATAATTAAAATTACTCCATTCTCTTTTAACAAACTAAGTGTTTTATTTATGCTTTCTAATGTCGTAGATGCAATGGTAGTAATCTCTTTATGGCTTCCAGGCAAATATCCTAAATTATAGATGGCAAAATCTAATTTTTCACTGATGTATTTGTCAACTTTCGTATGATCATCATTTATTAAGATCGTTTGGGATAATAAATCAGCTTTTGTTAGTTTTTCTTTTGTGATCTCTATTGCAATCTCCTGGATATCAAAACCATAAACTTTACCAATCTTTCCAACTTTTTGTGACAATTTGATTGTATCATTTCCATTGCCAACAGTTGCATCAAGGCATATATAACCACATTGTACAAATCTATCAATTAGTATATCTTCAATTGATATTACATTATTTAAATAATCTTTCATAAATAGCTCACCTATAATTGATTTAGAAATTTCAATTCTCTTTCTGTTAATTCTCTCCATTCTCCTATTTTTAAATCACCTAATTCAATTTCGCCGATCGAAACTCTTTTCAAGCGCTTAACAGGATGACCAATCTTTTCACACATTTTTTTTATTTGATGATTTCGACCTTCATATATTTCAATAACAAGCACGGAATCTTCATTAATTTTGTCAGCAATGTAAGCTCGAGCTTTTGCAGTTTTTTTGCCATCAATGATTACTCCATTTCTTAAATTATCTAGTTCGGATTCATTTGGTATTCCTTCAACTGTTGCCAAGTATTTTTTATATACTTTCTTGCTAGGATGCATTAATTTGTTGGCTATATCTCCATCATTAGTAAGAAGAATCAATCCAGATGTATCATAATCCAATCTACCAACTGGATATATACGCTGTTTTATGTCTTTGGTTAAATCTAAAACTGTCTTTCTGTTTTTCTCATCTTTTACACTTGTTATTACACCAGATGGTTTATTTAAAGCTATATAAATTTTATAATTATCTAATGTAATCAATTTATTATTAACTTTTACTTTATCTTTTGATATGTCAACTTTATACCCCATGTCTGTTATTAAATTATTATTTACAGATACTCTTCCCTCTGCTATCATCTGTTCAGCTTTTCTTCTTGAACAAATTCCAGCTTTTGCAATATACTTTTGCAATCTCATTAAATTTTCATTTTCTTTTTCATTCGTCATACTTATCTCCCGATCTTCTCAACTCTTCAATATTGGGTAAATCTTCAATGCGTTCTATCCCAAAAAATCTTAAAAATTCATCTGAAGTAGCGTATAATATAGGTTTTCCGGGCCTATCTAATCTACCCACTTCTCTGATTAATTTTCTTTGCATCAATGTTTCGATGCTCTTATCACTCTTGACTCCTCTAATTTCATCGATCTCCATTTTAGTTATAGGCTGCTTATAAGCTATAAT
>DAONLG010000057.1:0-10093 GCA_035406565.1 Soehngenia sp. | reverse complement strand
AAAAGCATCTTTATTTCCGACATTTTTGTGTTTGCCCGGCATGGGCAACAACTTGGTGGTGAAAGTCCACTACGGGCTTGGTAGTAGGAACCGTTAGCCAAGAGCAAGGGTGTCCATGGTGACGTGGAATCTGAAGGAAGCTAGAGGCAAAATTCTGAACCGACGAACAGAAATCACATCAGGCTGAAGTAGAGTGGATGAGTTTGCTTAACAAAACAAAGTCCAATACTACCCGAACTCTACACAGTAAATGTGGCGGTTACATGGAAGGAAGGTTGTTGTTCTTACCTGGGGAGATCTCATGGACATGGAGAAACAAAGTATGAACCATGGTTGAAACAAGATTTGTCATGAGAAGTCAGCAGAGGCCATAGTACTATGAAAAACTAGATATCATAGGAAGGGCTGAATCATAGGAGATGAAGTCAATGAAAATTACCGAGAACACGCTAATATGCAGAAAACAGAATAAAGACACCATCGTCAACTGTGAGAATAGTGTGGAACATGAAAGACACAGAAATGGGCAAAGTGATTTGAGGATGATTGAAAAGGACAACATCAACACAAACGAACCAACAGAAGGAATGCTAGAAAGAATCCTATCCAGAGATAATATGAATGAAGCCTATCTAAAGGTAAAAAGGAACAAAGGAGCAGGTGGAGTCGATAAGATGGAAATAGACGAACTTCTAGAACACTTAAAAACACACCAGGAGGAAATTCTAACAACCCTACTGAAAGGAAGCTACAAACCACAACCAGTAAAACGTGTAGAAATACCAAAAGAATATGGTAAAACACGCAAGTTGGGTATACCAACACTAACAGACAGAGTAATCCAACAGGCAACTCTACAGGTACTAACTCCAATATATGAAAAGCAATTTTCACAGACAAGTTATGGATTCAGACCAAATAAAGGATGCCATGATGCATTAAAGAAATGCCAGGAATACGCAAATCAAGGGTATTGGTATGTTATTGATATGGATTTAGAAAAATTTTTCGACACGGTAAACCAATCTATGCTAATAGAAGTTCTATCAAGAACAATAAAAGATAATAGGGTTGTATCATTAATCCAGAAGTTTCTAAATGCGGGAATCATGGATAAAGGAATGTTCATAAAAAGTGAAATAGGAGTTCCTCAAGGAGGACCAATTAGTCCACTTTTAGCAAATATTATGCTAAATGAACTAGACCAAAATCTCGACAAATGGGGATATCGATTTGTAAGATATGCCGATGACCTTATGATATTCACAAAGAGTAAAAGAGCAGGGCAAAGGCAATACCAAAAAGTCAGCAAATTCATAGAAGGTAAATTGAAGTTAAAGATAAATAAAGAGAAAACAACAATAACAAATCTAAACCAGGTCAAGTATTTAGGATATGCCTTTTATAGAATAAAAGATAAGTGGAGATTCAAAGCTCATCCAAAAAGCATAAATAAATTAAAAGATAAATTAAGAGTGGTAACAAGTAGAAGTAATGGAATGAGCATAGAAGAAAGGAAAACAAAACTTAATCAAACAATCAGAGGATGGGTACAATACTTTAAATTAGCAGACATGAAATCTATTATGCAAACCGTAGACAAGTGGTTAAGAAGAAGAATCCGTATGATAACGTGGAAAAGATGGAAGAAGGTTAAAACAAAATATGAAAATCTTCAGAAGTTAGGAATAGCCAAAGGGAAAGCATGGGAATGGGCAAATACAAGAAAAAGTTACTGGCATACATCAAAGAGCTGGATTCTTACAACAACCCTAACCAATGCTAGGTTTGAAAAACAAGGGTATTTAAGTATGTTTAAATATTACCTTGAAGTTAGAGTGTAAACTATGAAACCGCCGTATACCGGACGGTACGTACGGCGGTGTGGGAGGTCGATAAATAAATTAATTATTTATCTCCTACCCGATTAATTTGAGAATTAATATAAAAGTAAAGTACACTTTACATTTTTGGAGAAACTGTTATAATATATGTAAAGCATGCTTTACTTTTTAGGAGGTAATATGAAAAATAAATTAGAAGAGCTTAGAAAGAAAAAAGGAATTACACAAGAAGAATTGGCATCAGCTCTTGAAGTATCTAGGCAAACAATTGGAGCGCTAGAAAATGGGAGGTACAATCCATCGATTATTTTAGCATTTAAGATTTCTAGATACTTTGGGCTGCCAATTGAAGAAATTTTTATTTACCAGGAGGACGAAAATGAAGAACAATAAAATATGGTATTTAGGATACTTAATTTCATTAGTTTTGTTAGTGGGTATTTTTACTCTAGATTTAAATAGAACAACACAAATTGCTCTGACCATTTTATTTTCTATGGTATCGGCAATAACACATGTAAAAGTCGTTCATGACAAGATGATTGCAAATGATAAAGAATATAATGTACTCTCAAAAGATGAGAGGAACAAGATGATTAGAGATAAAGTAAATGCTGTGAACTCAGTTGTTTTAATTTCATTTATTGGCATTGTCACAGTTATATTTATAGCATATGAATGGTTTTTGCCTGCCGTCATAACAGGCAGCATGATAATAATAGATCCTATTATCATGATTTTTATCAGCCGTTATTATGAGAAAAGATATTGATGCAAAAATCAAATTAGATATTTAGAGTATACCTATATTTTTTATGATACTTCAGTTAATATATCTATTGTAATGGAAATTAACCATAGGTTAATATACTACTTATATTGCATCCATAACATTGGAATAATTACAAATATGAAATAATTGACAAATTTAACCACTCCGCTGTATAATCATTACTCAAAGATAATTTCTTTGAAATACGGAAAGGAGTGATTTAGTGAGAGCTTTGATGGAGTCCATTTTTGATATAATTTATTTAGTTTTTGTGATTTCTATGGGATTTTATTTAATTGTTAAAAACAATAAAAATACAAATTCTCGATTGTTTGGAATAATGGCAGTTGTATTGGGGTTTGGAGATGCTTTTCACCTTGTGCCTAGGATTTTAGCTTTAAATACGGCAAATGGGTTTGAAGTTTATAAAAACTCATTAGGAGTTGGGAAAGCTGTAACATCAGTCACCATGACAATTTTTTACCTTTTACTTTATTATATATTTAAAAACAGGTATAACATAAAGAATAGGGTACTTGATTTTGTGATTTGGCTATTAGCAATAGTTAGGGTAGTTTTGACAGCATTGCCTCAAAACCAATGGACAAGCGAAGTGCAGCCCCTAGATTGGGGTATTTATAGAAACATCCCATTTGTGATAATGGGGATTATCATGATAGTCTTAGCCTATAAGTATGCACATGAGTATAAAGACAAGAGCTTTAAGAACATGTATCTAGCGATAACTTTATCTTTTCTTTTTTATATGCCAGTCGTACTTTGGGGAGATGTCTATCCTCTAATTGGTATGCTAATGATTCCAAAAACCTTGATGTATGTATGGATAGTCACAATGGGTTATAAAGACTACAAAGCCAATAGATGATTTTAATCGTAAAAAATCTATGTTAAGTGATAAAAGAATTGTAGATGGTTTCATAGAAAAGATAGGGAAAAATAAAATATCACCTTTTTGGTGATATTTTATTTTTTTGATATACTTAATTTATAAAATAAAAAGTGAGGTTTTTTTATGCCGGAGAAAGATATATCTTCATATGAGGTAGCAAATGCTTTTGAATCTGGAATTATTATTCTAGATAAGATGTTTAAGGTTGTATATACTAATAAAAGGGCTAAAAGACTGCTTAAGAAAGATACTAATGAGTTTGAATACGATTTGTTGCTGAAAGAGATAATTTCAGAGATAAAGATAATTGATTACACAAATGAAACTGCTATTAGAAAGAAAATAAAATATCTTGATTTGGAATACATGTTCCATATATCAAGAGTTGAAATCAAAAAAGAAGTGTATGTGTTAGTAAATTTTAATGAACTGGATTTGTGCAAGAGTGTAATAGGCACTATAAATACTGAAATGGAAGCTTCTTCTCTTTTAAAAACCATAATGGAGGCTACAAACGATTGTATTGTATATGTCAATAAAGAAGGGTACATTGAGATGCTTAGCAATGCCTATGCAGAGTTTTTAAATGTGGATAGAGACGACTCAATAGGCAAGCATGTCACAGAAGTTATTGAAAATACTAGGATGCATGAAGTTGCTAAATTGGGTGTCGAAGAGGTAGCACAGGTTCAGGAAATAAATGGCAGAAAAATGATTGCAACTCGTATTCCGGTTTATGTCAATGGAAGGATTGTTGGTGCAGTTGGCAAAGTGTTATTTAGAGATTTAGATGAATTAGAGCAGCTTTACACAAAAGTTTACAAGATAGAAAAAGAATTGAACATGTATAAAAATGAATTTAAAAAGATAAATTCAGCGAAATACGAGTTAGATAGCATAATCGGAGAATCAAGAGAAATTAAAGAATTAAAAGAACTTACTAAAAGAATAGCAAATACTAATTCAAATGTCTTAATATTAGGAGAAACTGGTACGGGTAAAGAACTATTTGCTAATGCAATTCATTCTTTGAGCAAGCGTAAAGATGGGCCTTTTATCAAAGTTAACTGTGGTTCAATACCCAGTGAACTTCTAGAATCAGAATTATTTGGATATGAAGAGGGTGCATTTACTGGTGCTAAAAAAGGTGGAAAGATAGGGAAATTTAAAGCTGCAGACGGCGGGAGCATATTTTTAGACGAAATCGCTGATCTACCGATGAACATGCAAGTAAAGTTATTGAGGGTGCTGCAAGAAAAAGAAATAGAAAAAATAGGGTCAAATACACCTGAGAAAATAGATGTAAGGATAATATCAGCTACCAATAAGGACTTGGAAGAAATGATAAAGAAAGGTGAATTTAGACTTGATTTATACTACAGGCTAAATGTCGTAAGCATGGTAATACCTCCATTGAGGAAAAGAAAAGAAGACATAGCGGTGCTTTCAAATAAACTAATTGAGGAAATATCAAAAGAAGAGAAAATCAAAGTCGACGGAATAAGCAAGGGAGCATTGGATTTATTGAAAAAATACGATTGGCCCGGAAATGTAAGAGAACTAGAAAATGTTTTGGAAAGGGCGATTAATTATTTAGATGGAGAGACTATCATAAAGATCAAGCATTTACCTATGAAAATATCAGGTTTGAAAGAAGACAGGGAGCTAAAGAGCTTAAAAGAAGAAATGGAGGAACATGAAAAGGAGATAGTATCAAACGCATTGCTAGCATCTAATGGGAATAAGACAAAAGCTGCGGAGATTTTAAAAATCAGCAGAACTGCTTTGTATGAAAAAATCGAAAAATATAGTTTACAATAATGTTATATATTTATCAAAGTTAGAAAATTAAAGCATTATTTACAATACCTAAAAAATGGCACCATAGTTGTTAACTTTAGTTGACATTTTATCATAATAAATCGATATACTGTAAACAAAGCATGACATTTTTTCGGTATTCATATATTTTGAAATATAAAAATTTTATAAAAACTATTGTTTCACTTTAGACTACTAAAATACTTTGTTAATAAGGTTTAGTAGTCTTTTATTTTTCGCAGTGAAATATGAGTTTTTACTCTTATTTTTATGAAAACGTTGGCACAAATCTTGCAATTTAATATTTACAAAAAGGAGGTTGTAATTATGTTAGAAAATAAAGTTTGTATTGTCACAGGAGCAGCAAGTGGAATTGGTCTTGCTATAGCTAAAAAATTTGCTGAAGATGGGGCAAAAGTAGTTATGGCAGATATAAATGAAGCAAAATTAATGGAGGAAGCTTCAAAATTAAATGCAAAATTCATAAAGACAGATCTTAGCAAGAGAGAAGATTGCAAAAAATTAGTAGATTTTGCAGTTGAGAACTTTGATGGTGTTGATGTGTTAGTAAATGTAGCGGGTATTCAAACTGTCTCACCTATCGAATCATTTCCAGAAGATAAATGGGATTTTATGATGAATTTGATGCTCACAGCTCCATTTTTATTGACTAAATACTCATGGCCATACATGAAAAAGAAAGGTTGGGGCAGGATCATAAATCTAAATTCTATACATGGATTAGTTGCTTCTGAATTTAAAGCTGCTTATGTTTCCGCAAAACATGGATTAGGAGGACTTACTAAAACTGCAGCATTGGAAGGTGGACCTTTTGGAATAACAGTAAATTCTATTTGCCCATCATATGTGAGAACACCTTTAGTTGACAATCAAATAGCCGACCAAGCAATAACACATGGCATAAGTACTGATGAAGTTATAGGAAATATTATGCTTTCAAAATGTGCTGTTAAAAAATTAATTGAGCCAGAAACAATTGCAGATGTTGCAATGTTCTTGTGTTCGAGTGCAGGAGATCATATTACCGGTTCAATGCTCACTATCGATGGTGGTTGGACTGCAAATTAAAAATACAAATTGAGGAGGTAAATGTATGCTAGGTATATTTATAGGTCTTGTTCTTCTTATGTTTTTAGCTTATAAGGGTTATTCAATTATTTGGGTAGCACCTCTTACAGCTTTGGTAGTGGCGATCTTTGGGGGAATTCCTTTGTTGGATTCTTATACAAATGTCTACATGACAGGTTTTGTAGGATTTACTAAGTCTTGGTTTCCAGCATTTATGTTGGGAGCAGTATTTGGCCATTTGATGGACTATACAGGTGCTGCAAGGTCAATAGCACATTGGCTTACAAAAATAATAGGTGCTAAAAGAGCTATTTTAGGTGTTGTTTTAGGATGTGCAGTGCTTACTTATGGAGGAATAAGTTTATTCGTTGTTGTATTCGCAATGTATCCTTTAGCATTGGCACTTTTTAGAGAAGCAAATATTTCAAGAAAATTGATTCCTGGCTGCATCGCTTTGGGTTCATTTACATTTACAATGACAGCTATCCCAGGAACACCACAAATTCAAAACCTAATTCCCATGGAGTATTTTCACACAACTCCAACTGCTGCTCCTATAATGGGTCTAGTGGCTACAATATTTATGTTTGGCCTCGGTTATTTATATTTGACATGGAGAGAAAAAAAGCTCAGAGCTAATGGAGAGGTTTTCACTGAACCAAAAGTAAAAAATGAAGAGATGATTATCTCAGATGATGAACTTCCAAATCCATTTTTATCTATTCTGCCACTTATAAGCGTAATAGTAACATTAAATGTATTTGATTGGGATATAATCGTTGCACTACTTTCAGGAATAGTTTTAACTATGGTATTAAATTATAAAAAGTATAAAGGATTTACAAAGAGCATCAACAACGGAGCAAGTGGATCAATAATTGCTATTATAAATACTTCTGCAGCAGTAGGCTTTGGATCTGTAGTTAAAGCGGTTCCAGGATTTCAGACTCTCACAGATGCTGTATTGAATATTAAGGGTTCCCCTCTTATTTCTGAAGCAGTAGCAGTTAACTTATTAGCTGGAGCAACGGGATCTGCATCAGGGGGTATGGGAATAGCTTTAGCAGCACTAGGAGAAAAATATTATCAAATTGCTTTAGAAAGAGGAATTAGTCCTGAAGCTTTTCATAGAATCGCCTCACTCGCATCAGGTGGACTTGATACTTTACCACATAATGGAGCAGTATTGACGCTTTTAGCAGTTACTGGTATGACACATAAAGAATCATATATAGATATATGCGTAACATCTTTGATATTACCTATATTATCATCTATTCCTGCGATAATATTGGCTAGTTTTGGAATTTATTAAAAGATATACAATTAATTCACATGCTATGATATACTATAAAATGGGGATGGATAAATATTTTAGAATTATGGTATTAAGGGAGGAGAAATTTTATGAAACAAGCAGTAATCGTGAGTGCTGTTAGAACTCCAATCGGAGCATACGGCGGAGCTTTTAAAGATGTAAGTGCCGTAGATTTGGGGGTAGCAGTAGTAAAAGAAGCTCTTAAAAGGGCAAACGTAAACCCAGAGATGGTAGATGAAGTAATTTTTGGAAATGTACTACAAGCTGGTCTTGGACAAAATGTCGCTAGACAAGTATCTATAGGAGCAGGCATACCTGAGTATGTAACTAGTTTCTCTGTAAATAAAGTATGCGGATCTGGCTTAAAGACTGTTGCACTAGCAGCTCAAGCTATAAAAGCAGGAGATGCTGATATAATTGTTGCTGGTGGTACTGAAAACATGTCACAAGCTCCATATCTGTTGAAAAACCATAGATGGGGACAAAGAATGGGAAATGGAGAAGTTGTCGACTACATGGTAGAAGATGGATTGACAGATATATTCAATCACTATCATATGGGTATCACAGCAGAAAATGTTGCTGCACAATATAACATAACTAGAGAAGATCAAGACCAATTTGCACTTACTAGCCAATTAAGAGCAGAACAAGCTATAAAGAGCGGAAGATTTAAAGATGAAATTGTTCCAATCGTAATACCACAAAGAAAAGGAGATCCCAAAGTAGTAGATACTGATGAGTTTCCTAGATTTGGCACCACAATTGAAGCATTGGCAAAATTAAAACCAGCATTTAAAAAAGATGGAACAGTTACAGCTGGAAATGCTTCAGGAATAAATGACGGTGCTGCTGCGTTGATTATAATGAGCAAAGAAAAAGCTGATGAATTAGGATTAACTCCTATTGCAGAGATAGTAAGCTATGCATCAGCTGGTGTTGACCCATCGATAATGGGTACTGGCCCAATTCCTGCAAGTAAAAAAGCATTAGAAAAAGCAAATCTTAAGATAGATGACATTGAACTAGTTGAAGCAAACGAAGCGTTTGCAGCTCAAGCCATCGCTGTTGCAAAAGATTTGAACTTGAATATGGATATAACAAATGTAAATGGAGGAGCTATTGCTCTGGGCCATCCAATAGGAGCATCAGGAGCTAGAATCCTCGTATCATTGTTACATGAAATGCAAAAAAGAGACAACAAACTTGGACTTGCAACTCTTTGCATAGGCGGCGGTCAAGGTATTTCAATGATCGTTAAAAGATAACTGAAAGGTGGGAATTAGATGAATAAGTTAGTAAGCATTGATGAAGCCGTTGACATGATTAAAGATGGCATGACTATAATGGTAGGCGGTTTTCTAGGATGTGGAAACCCACATAAAATAATCGATAAACTAGTTGAAAAAAATGTAAAGGATTTGACTTTGATTTGCAACGATTCAAGTTTTCCTGATTATGGAGTAGGAAAATTAGTTGTTAATCATCAAATAAAAAAACTTATAGCATCACATGTCGGCACAAACCCTGAGACTGGTAGACAGATGAATGCTGGTGAGATGGAAGTTGTTTTAGTTCCTCAAGGCACATTGGCTGAACAAGTAAGAGCTGGTGGAGCGGGACTTGGTGGGATATTGACACCAACAGGTGTTGGAACTGTGATTGAAGAAGGTAAAGAAAAAATAACTGTAGATGGTGTTGAGTATTTACTTGAAAAACCTCTTAAAGCTGATGTAGCTTTGATTGCAGGGCAAAAGGTAGATAAATTTGGGAATATCGTTTATTTTGGAGCTACAAGAAACTTCAATACTATAATGGCAACTGCTGCAGAAACAGTAATTGTAGAAGCTAGTGAAATTGTAGAAGTTGGAGATTTAGATCCAAACGATGTTGTAACACCTGGTATATTTGTCGACTACATCGTTGATGGAGGTGCAAATTAATGGATAAAAATGAATTAAAGGCATTTATTGCTAAAAGAGTTGCTAAAGAATTAAAAGACGGAGATGTTGTAAACCTCGGGATCGGGCTTCCAACAATGGTTGCAAATTATATACCTGAAGGTATGAACATATTTCTTCAATCTGAAAATGGTTTTATTGGATTAGGACCTGCACCTGAACCAGGAAAAGAAGATATGAGGATTGTAAATGCTGGTGGACAACCTGTAACTATACTTCCAGGAGGAGCATTTTTCGATTCAGCTACATCTTTCACTATCATAAGAGGTGGACATGTAGATATAACAGTGCTTGGAGCGCTGCAAGTTGACGAAAAGGGAAATCTTGCCAACTGGATGATACCAGGCAAGATGGTTCCTGGAATGGGCGGAGCTATGG
>DAONLG010000056.1:0-10146 GCA_035406565.1 Soehngenia sp. | reverse complement strand
TGATTTCTTTTGGATGGTTAAAGTGTGTATTTAACCAAATTGGATGATATTTCTTCAGCATGTTAACTAGATCATCAGTAATTCTTTGTGGCATAACAACTGGGACTCTACTTCCAAGTCTGATTATCTCAACATGAGGTATTTCTCTCAATTTGCTGATGATGTATTCAAGTCTGTCATCTCCGACTAATAGCGCATCTCCACCTGATAACAATACGTCTCTAACTTGTGGAGTGTTTCTGATGTATTCAATGCATGCATCTATTCTTTCCATTGTAGCTGGGGAGTCGCTTTGTCCTGCAAATCTTCTCCTTGTGCAGTGCCTGCAATACATTGAGCATTGATCTGTTATCAAAAATAATACTCTGTCTGGATACCTATGTGTAAGTCCAGGAACTGGTGAATCAGCATCTTCATGGAGTGGGTCTTCCATGTCTGCACCAGATATGTGTGTCTCTGCTATAGTTGGAACAGCTTGCATTCTAACTGGGCAATGAGGATCATCTGGATCCATCAATGATGCATAGTATGGTGTGATACCCATTCTGAATTTCTTTAATACTTCATTTATGTCTTGTTTTTCTTGTTCAGTCAAATTGATGATCTGACTTAAAGTTTCAACATCAGAAACTCTGTTTCTAACTTGCCATTTCCAGTCATTCCATTCATTTTCTGTTACATCTTTCCACAACGGGATCTCGTTGTATTTTCTCATTTTCATACCTCCAAATATTTTTACTAAGCGTAAAGCTCTGTGAATATTTTTCTTAAGGTTTCTGATTCTCTCATTAAGTTAAGTGCTATTGCGGCATGTCCTTTAGTGTATCCGTTTCCAATGATCATTGTAACGTCTTTACCTACTCCTTCAGCTCCAAGAGCAGCTTTTGTAAAGCTTGTTGCCATAGAGAAGAAATATACTAACCCCTCATCTTTAGTAGCAAGTATTGATGACATCTCAGTGTTTGGAATATTTACAGTATTTATTACTATGTCTGCCATTTCTCCATTTGTTGCTTCTGCAACTTTTTCCATGATTTCAACTGCATCTTGCGCATTAGCTTTGATGTATACATCAGCTAGATTTGCTTGTTTTACTCTGTTTATAGTTTCATCTCTGCTGCCTATGCAGATTACTTTACCTGTGACTCCTGCTCTTTTCTTTGCTTCATATAAGCAGAGCATGCCTGATTTACCTGTTCCACCTAATACTACTACAGTATCCCCAGGTTTAACTAATTTAGCAGTTTGTGCTGGTGCTCCTGCAACGTCTAGAACTGAAAGCGCTAAATTTTCTGGTATGTCGTCTGGCAATTTTGCGTATATTCCCGATTCAAATAATATCGCTTTCCCTTTGATATCAACTTGATCTATGTCTTTTCTTACTTCAAGTATTTCGTCTATTCTCAGTGGTGTAAGTGATAGAGAAACTAAAGTTGCTATTTTATCCCCTACTTTTAAATCAGTCTTTCCTTCTAAAGCTGGTCCAATTTGCTCAACAGTACCAATTAGCATCCCGCCTGAACCTGTTACTGGGTTTTGGTGTTTCCCTCTTTCTGCAACAATGCCCATCATTATTTTTTTGATTTCTTCGACATCGCCTTTTGCTTGCTCTTCTATTTGAGTAAAACTAGCTGAGTCAACATTTAATGTTTTTACATCGATAAGTATCTCATTGTCATAAATTTCCATTGTATTGTCAATCTTTAATGCTGGTTGTGGTAGTACACCTTTTGGTTCAATAACTCTGTGTACTCCATATGGACTCCCTTTTTTCATTGGCAACTCCTCCTCATATTTTTTTACACTATTAATTAATGCAATTTTCGTGCCAACAACCTTTGTTAAAAAAATAGCTAATTTGCTCACTTTGTTTTTGTTGATTTTAGGAAAAGGTTTTTATTGCCGAATTTTGGGCATCAAGGGTAAAAAAAAAGAGCCTCAAAGGCTCATTTTAACTCAATATTGTATTTTTGAATTTTATATTGAAGAGTTTGTCTTGGAATGTTTAAAGCTTCGCTTGCTTTAGATATATTTCCATCTGTCGCTTGTAATGCTTCTAATATCAAATTTCTTTCCGTTTCTTTTAGCACTTGATTTAAATCTAATTCAAATTTTCTCTTATTCTTCCTGTTGGCAATCCTTTTCATCTTTTCGGGCAAATGCTCGATATCTATTATATCTACATCGTAAATGCTCATGACTCCTTCTATGAGGTGTTCTAATTCACGGACATTTCCCTCCCAAGCATAACTTTTTAAAAGATCTAAAGCTTTTTTAGATATCCCTTTAGTTTCCTTGTTTAAAAGCATATTGTACTTTTCTATAAAATGATTAGTTAAAGTTTCTATGTCATCTTTTCTTTCTCTAAGTGGTGGTATCTCTAAAGTGATCACATTTAGCCTATAAAAGAGGTCTTTCCTCAGCATCTTCTTTTCTATAGCTTCCTCGGGGTGAATGTTAAGTGCTGTGATTATCCTTACATCGACATTTTTAACTTTTGTATCCCCAACTCTTCTCACATTGCCATCTTGGAGCACTCTTAAGAGCTTTGGTTGAAGTTCAAGGGGCATGGAGTTTATTTCATCTAGAAACAATGTCCCCCCATTAGCTAATTCAAATAGTCCAGGTCTATCCTCAGCACCAGTAAATCCACCTTTTGATGTCCCAAATAATATCCCTTCCAAGAGATTTGCAGGTAGTGCTGCGCAGTTTTGAGCTATGAAAGGTCCGTGCCTTCTCTTGCTCCCGCTGTGAATAGAGTGGACGAAGAGCTCTTTTCCTGTTCCAGTTTCTCCTGATACCATCACAGGTACATCAGATTCAGCGGCCTTTTTAGCTAAAGCTTTTAACTTCAATATTTCTTTGTTATTGCCTACAATATCATAAAATGTGTATTTTGCATATTCATTAGTCGGGCTGATTTTATCATTTTTCTTAAATAGTTGACTCTGCAAGTCAACTACTTTTTCTGAGAGTTCTCTAACTTGTGTTATATCTCTTGAAATCTCTATCGCTCCCATTATCTTGCCCTTGCTTTTTATTGGGATAGTGGAGTTTATAGTGGTTATTTTCTCACCCTTGTAATTTACAAAAGTTTGCTCTTTTCTAAGTATTGGTTCGCCAGTCCTAATTGCAGTAAGTAATGTACTCGTTTGTTCATCTAAAGAAGGGTATATCTCCAACAAGTGCTTGCCAATGGCTTTATTTAGCTCTACTCCGTCAATCATCTGAGCGAATGCGTTGTAGTATATGCTCTTGCCAGAGGCATCTATTATATGTATCCCCTCTTCTAAATAATCTAATACTTCAAAAATATTTTCTCTTAAAAATGTATCTTTCATATTATTCCTCCATGCCGAATTTTAGGCATTTACCGCCGAATATTAGGCAGGTGTCTCCTGCCTAAATAGTTACAATTGCTCTTACTTTTCTGAATTTACATCGTTAAAGTATGGAAACAATATGGATAAATCTCATCCATTTTTCTCTTTGTATATTCTAATTTTTCAACATCTTCATATATAGCAAATACGCTTGCCCCACTTCCACTCATCAAAGCTCCTATTGCTCCGTTTTTAAGCATATAGTCTTTGATATCTTTTATGACGGGGAATTCTTCAAATACTACTTCTTCCATCTTGTTTTCAAGCTTCTTACCTACAGTAAATAAATCGTCCATCTCAATTGCTTTGATAAGTCCTTCTATGTCAATTCTTTTGTCATCAATCTTTATCCTGCTATAAACATGAGGCGTTGAAATTTCAAACCCCGGATTTACAAGTAGTATATGTTTGTTTTTAAATGATTTAATGTCTTTTAACCTCTCGCCTTTGCCCTCAGCTAATTTTGTGCCGCCAACTAAGCAAAAGGGGACATCTGAACCTAGTTCTTCTCCTATTTGCATGAGCTTTTCCATAGGCAAATCTAATTTCCAAATCTCATTTAGCATAAGTAAAGAAGCGGCTGCGTTTGTACTGCCTCCTGCAAGTCCTGCAGAAAGAGGTATATTTTTAATTATCTCTACTTCAAGTCCTACATTTGTCTTAGCAATTTGCGCCATCTTTTCATATGCTTTATACACTAAGTTGGATTTATCAATTGGCAAATTTTTATTGTTAGTGTGCAGCTTAAAACCAGTTTTGATTTCTTTAAATCTCAATTTATCAGAGAGTGATATCTCCTGCATTATCGTTCGAATCTCATGATAGCCATCTTCTCTTTTTTTTAATACATCAAGTGCAAGGTTAACTTTTGCATGTGCATCAATCTCGTAAACCACTATATCTCTCCTCGCATTGTTTTATATAATTATACCATATATTTTTATTTTTTTAAATGAAAAAGGGCCTGCTTTGAACAGGTCCTTAAACTCTATTTATGTCATTTAAAAATTTTCTAATCTTCTAAAATTGTGATTTCCACAGTAGATGTGAGCACATCAGAATATGTGTAGCTTACCATTCTGGTGTTGTCATAGTCATTATTGATCCTCACTACGAAAAGACTGGGATATGCAGATTCTAGTATTCCCTCTCTAATAGTTGTCTTCTTTCTACCTTTGTTTGCTTTAAGTCTTACTTTTTTTCCAATGCATCCCTCTAAATCTTCTCTGATTTTGGTTATACTATCCATACCTATTAAAACCACCTTCCAAAGGAATCTCCCTTAACGGGGCAGAAGGAGTGTAGGGACACTCATCATAGGTATAGTATAACACAGGGTAAACAAAAAGTCAAACGCTCAATATTATACTATTTATACCCTGATGTTGTCAATAATAACTGTTGTTTAATTTATTAAGATTTATTAATAGTTTAAATGTGTAAAATTAATTTTGCAAAGTAGAAGTATATTGATAAGCTTATTGCATCAGCAATTGTCGTAATAAGTGGTCCCGCCATGATTGCTGGGTCAATTTTAAATTTCTTTGCTATTAATGGCAATATGCCTCCTAATAGTTTTGAGATCACTATTACTACTATTAGCGTCAGCGACACTAAAAGTGAAATATTAAATTCAATTTTTTCGAGGTAATACAATCTCAAAAAATTTACAAACGCAAGTACGACACCTACGATTATGGAAATTCTAAACTCTTTCCACAATACTTTTGGGAAATCTTTCATTTCGATTTCTCCTGTTGCTAGACCCCTTATAACGAGTGTCGATGATTGACTTCCGGAGTTTCCTGCTGTATCCATCAACATTGGGATAAATGAATTTAATACTATCATAGCTGTTAAAACTTCTTCAGCTCCACTTATTATCCTTCCCGAAATAGTAGCTGAGATCATCAGCACCAATAGCCAAAATATCCTGTGCTTAGCTAATTCAAATACACTTGAATCTAAATAGGCTTCATCTGATGGCGCCATTGCTGCCATCTTTTGAAAGTCTTCTGTCGCTTCTTGTTCCATGACATCCATTATATCATCTACGGTTATAATCCCTGTCAATCTATTTTCATTGTCAACAACCGGAAGTGCTAAAAACCCATATTTTCTAAATATATTAGCAACTGTTTCTTGATCATCATGGGTATTTACATATATGACATCTCTTTCCATGATGTCCTCTATTCTTTGATCTAGTTCAGATGTAACAAGTTTTCTTAGAGATATTATGCCCTCTAGTTTTCTATTTTCATCAGTTACATAGCATGTGTAAACTGTTTCTTTAGTTAGCCCTGTCTCTTTAATATGCTTTAGAGCTTCTTTTACAGTCATGCTTTTCTTTAAATCCACATATTCTATTGTCATTATGCTCCCAGCAGAATCTGGTGGATATTTTAGAAATTGATTTATCAAATCTCTCTCTTCTTTATTAGATTGCAGCAAAATCTTATTTACAATATTTGCTGGCATCTCTTCTAGAAGATCTATCATGTCATCAAAGTACAATTCCTCAACGATGTATTTGAGTTCCTTATCTGTTATGACATTTATAATTTCTTTTTGTCTTTCTGAAGTTAAACGTGCAAATACATCAACTGCTAAGTCTTTGGGGAGCATTCTAAACAATAAAACTGCAGTCTGAGCTTCGATCTCATTTAAAATATCAGCTAGGTCAACTTCATTCATATCTTTGAGTATCTCTTTTAGCTCTACGTATTTTTTCCTTGCAACTAAATCTAAAATCAACTCTAATTCTCTTTCTTTGTCCATAGTATTCCTCCTTATTCAGTTTTTGAGGAACCACAGACAATGGCTGTGGTTCCAGTTATTAAGCTTTTACCTTCGGGCAGCGGACTAGAATCCACAGCCATCACTCCTTTCAAAATAAAATGCAACTATATTATAGCATAAAAAAAGGTGGGTTACCCACCTTTTTTTGTTTAACAACTAGATTCTTTGCTCATACCATTTGGCAAAATGCTAAATCCACGTCTTAGCCAATTGTTGCTATAGTCTATGGTAAATGAATCAAAATTCTCAAAAGCTAAATCTTCTAAATAGAATTTAAATCCATCAGCCTCAACTTCTACATCTTCCTCTTTTGGCTCGTCCAGAGCCATACCAAAGCTTGGACCACTTCAACCATAGCCTGCTAAAAAAATTCTCAATGCTTTTGCATCATTTTTTCTGCTTTCAAGAACTTTCTTTAGTTCTTCTTTTGCAGAATCAGTCAAAACAATTTTCATTTTATCACTCCTATACCCCCATATGGTATATTAATTTTAAATCTTTATTTTTGTTTTGTCAAGATATTTATACTCTTCTACCAGGGAGTAATGCGTCTACTATACCTAAGACTAAAGCGCCAATGATAGCACCTATTATTGTTATGTCGTAACCGTCTACAAAATATCTAGTTAAATATAAAACTACAGCTGTTACAATAAACCCTACTGCTCCTGCACCAAATGGAGAAGCATTGACTCCTACAATTTTTACAGCTAGCCAGTTTAATATCCCTATCACTATAGCTGCAATAATCAAAGTCCATATTCCAGATGTGCTAAACCCAGGTGTAAAAAATGCAGTTATGCCTAAGACTATGGCTGATACTATTATTTTAATGATTAAATCAAATATCCCTGTACTATTTTTTGAATCACTCATGATATCGCCTCCTAAATATATTATTCCCAAATTTATGTTTTTGAAACAATTTCAATTTCAAAAAAGACTAGTCAAAATTGAATTTATATGCTAGTATTATAGTATGAATTAAAGGAGGGTTTAGTCATGGAAATTAAAAAGGATATGTTAATTGGTGAAGTTATCAGGAAAAAACCTGAAGCAATAGAAATACTTCTAAGACATGGCATGGGATGTGTTGGTTGTCCTTCAAGCCAAATGGAAAGTCTAGAAGAAGCAGCAATGGTTCACGGCTTAGATTTAAATAGCCTTATGAAAGATTTAAATGCATAAAAAATATGGGGTAGAAATTCTACCCCATATTTTTTATGCTCCTAAAAGAGCGTCTATTCTGTCTTTGTCAAATCCTACAATTTCTTCCCCATCAATCAAAATGACAGGTACTCCCATATGACCCATTGACATAAGTTCTTTTCTAGCTTCATTGTCAGTTGAAACATTTTTTTCAACAAAGTCTATGCCTTTTTCTTTTAAATGGTTTTTTGCCATAGTGCAATATGGGCAGGTGCTGCTTGTATATACTACAACATTTTTCATAATTATCTCCTCCAATATAATAAATACATTTTACAAGTATAATTATACCCCCATAGGGTATAATTGTCAATACAGTCTTTTAATACCCTGAAATCCTGTTATTAAACTCAATTCGAATAATTTAGTGAGTTTTAAATAATCTTCTATCGATAGATCCTCTGCTCTTTTATTTTCATCTATATCAGCTAAGATCAAGACTCCTCTAATATCATCTTTTTGTATCCCTAAATCTTCGTAGCTCGATAGAGCGTTTATTATGGTCTTTCTTCTCTTTGAAAAAGCAGCTTTTACAATTTTAAAGAAGAGTTCTCTATTCACATCGTATTTTTTATCTAACTCCATTTTTACTACTGCACTGTCGACTTTAGGTTTGGGCATAAAAACAGTGTTTGGAACTTTAAACTCTATCTTAGGTTCAGAGTAAAACTTAATAAAAACAGACAGGGAACTGTAATCTTTTGAGCCTGGCTTTGCAGTCATTCTGAGTGCTACTTCTTTTTGAACCATTACTGTGATTAAATCAATCGGAAGATCACTTTCAAATAACTTTTCTAATATCGGTGTGGTTACATAATACGGAAGATTAGCAACTACCGAAATCCTCTCTCCATTGAATTCCCTTTCAATCATTTCTTTTAAGTCGAGTTTTAAAACATCAGAAAAAATGACTTTCACATTTTCAAAGTCTGATAAAGTTTCTTCTAAAATGGGCTTTAATCTCTCGTCTAATTCCACAGCGACAACTCTTTTAGCACTAGAAGCTAATTCTTCAGTGAGCGTGCCTATGCCCGGACCAATCTCAAGTACATTTGTGTTTTTGTCAACTCCTGCTGCAATCCTTATTTTTCTTACTATATTGCCATCGATTAAAAAATTTTGCCCAAGTGCTTTTGAAAAATTAAACCCATGACGTTCTAAAATGTCTTTTATTTGATTAGGTGAATAAAGTCTTTTATTCTGCATCGTCATCTATCCTCTTTAAAGCGTCTACAAATTCTTCTTGGGTTATCCCAAAAGCATTTAATCTCAAGAGAAAGGTCTTTGAATTTGCATAGCCTATCCCTAATGTGTTCCCTAACTTTTCTCTTCTTTTCTTTGCATCTTTTCCGTTTGATAGATTATTTGCTATCATGTCTTTGACTGTAAATCTATCTTCTTTATCAATCAGAGTAGGCCTTGCTTTTTTTATCGCCTCTATTATGTCTTCTTTGTTTGCATTTTCTATGCCGATATCTCCATCTTTTAGCGCTTTTTCTTGGGATAAAAATGCCTGTTTTGCATTTGGAAATAATTTTTTTAATTCTCGCCTTATCTTTTCTCCCTGATAGTCAGGATCTGTGAATATTATTATTCCTCTTTCTCTGTCTATTGTTTTTAGTATGTTTATAAATTTTTTACCATATGCAAAACCATTTGTAGCAATGCATTCACATTCGATTGCAGATTTCACTTTTGCTATGTCATCTTTTCCCTCTACTACGATGACTTCTTTAATCATTTACATCACCAATTTTTATGTTAAAGAGCTTCTTTGCATTTATACTTGTGCTATATGCTATTTCTTCTAAGTCGATCTCTTTAATTTTAGCTATTTCTTCTGCTGTGTATTTAATGTATTTTGGCTCATTTCTCTTGCCTCTAAAAGGTTCAGGTGCTAAATAAGGGCAATCAGTTTCTATGAGTAAGCTTTCTAATGGCACGTATTTAGCGACCTCTTTTGTGACTCTAGCATTTTTAAATGTGACTACTCCTCCAATTGCTATATAAAATCCGAGTTTGATATACTCTTTTGCTATTTCTGCGCTGCTTGAAAAGCAATGCATGACACCCCTTAAATTTGAGCTTTTTTCGGATTTTATGATGTCTAAAGTGTCTTTTACTGCTTCTCTCGAGTGAATGACTATCGGCAAATCAAGTTTTTTTGCCAATCTAATCTGTTCTATGAAATACTCTTTTTGAAGATTTTTTGGCGAGTTTTCATAGTAATAGTCTAGGCCTATTTCTCCAATAGCAACAGTTTTTTCATGTCTGGATAAATTTTCTATCTCATCTAGCCCCAATCCTACAAGTTCACTTACTGAATGCGGATGTACTCCAACAACAGAGTATATGTTGTCATAAGTCTGAGCTAAGGAGGAGGTGCTTTTACTTGAAGCTATATCAGCTCCGATATTTATAACTACGTCAATTTGGTCAGCTTTTAAATTTTTTATTACTGTTTCTCTATCGTCGTCAAATCTTTCATCGTCTAAATGTGCATGGCTATCAATAAACATATTTCTTCTCCCTATTACGATATCGTCGCCCCATCATCAATTTCATCTAATGTTGAGAGCAAAGTTAAATTTCCATTTTCATCTTCAGCTGCTAGTATCATGCCCTTTGATTCTATGCCTCTTAATTTAACTGGTTTTAAATTTGCTACAACTATAACTTTCTTGCCAATCAAATCTTCAGGTTTATAGTATTCTTTAATCCCTGATACTACAGTTCTGGTTTCTTCTCCAAT
>DAONLG010000055.1:0-10202 GCA_035406565.1 Soehngenia sp. | reverse complement strand
GCCAGTCTTTACACCTGGACCGATTACAATAGGCGCTATATTGAAATACCTTTGAGCCATTGCAGGTAAAGTATGCATCAAAGTTGGAACTACAGAAGATATTATTATATCATCTATTTCTTCTCTTTTTATACTATCGTATTTAAAAAACTGGTCAAATAACAACCCATATTCGTCTGATGTCTTTTCTTTGTCTGTAGCTATTCTTCTATCGTATATCAATTTCTTGCCATCATACACACCAAACACAATGTTTGTATTGCCAACATCAATTACCAATAACAAGTTTTCACCTTCTAGTCATTATTTTCGTTTAACTGCCGACACTACACTAGATACAACAATTGCAGCAATTATTGTCTCTGGAATTCCATTAGCAACTCCAATCCCAGCTATCACTCTACCTACAAATTGTGTGTCTTGCCCTATGGATTCTACAAATTGCTCCCCGTAGATTAAATATATCATTGACAGCACTAATACTGTATTCGTCAGCGTGCCTACTACTGCGCTTACTAAAACATCTATTGACTTTCCTTTGAATTTTTTAGTGGTCATAAATATCATGATGGCAGTCAAAACGATGAGAATTATATTGATTAAAACTCTCCAAATTGTAGTGTAGTTTATTATGTTTAAATATAATCCATGCGCTAAATAGATAATTATTGCACTCCATATCACGTTCATAATCCAAATTGTCTTTTTATTCCCAATTTTATTAAATAAACGATAACTATAATATGACGTTATCCCTATTAAAATTCTTGGGAGTACAGAAACTAATGGATTTAAAAAAAATGGACTGACAGGTGTAGGTGCGGTTAGCGCCTGATAAATACTAAAAAGCCCAAATATAAGCCCCACCAATGCTCCTACGACAGGGCCTTCTAATATTGCACCTATTATGACAGGTATGTGCATTACTGTAGCTTTAGTTGGTCCCACTGGAATAAACCCTAAGGGCGTCATACCTAATACTATGGATATGGCACCTAACACACCAACTACTGTTAGCTTTCTTACATTTACATCTTTACTCTTTTTCATTTTACCCCTCCGCTCTAGTTCCTTTTGGATACCAGTCGATATGCCAAAATATATTGTTTAGTCTGACTCAATAAGATGTCAGCTTGTTAACAAAATAATTATACCTATTTTGGTTAGATAATTCAATATTAATTTCTTATGTCCCTATAAGCTTTTAAATCATTTGTACTTTCCGCATTTAAAATTGCGTTAACTATTGCTCTCCTTGTTACCTCTGCACCTAATGTGAACACTAGATTCAAATCAGCTTCTACTTCATTTGTTGCTAATGCGAAAATCGTATCTCCATCATACATAGTATGAACTGGATTTATCGCTTTAGCGTAACCGTTATGTGATGTTTCTGCTAACTTGTTTGCAAATGCTTTATTTAGTTTTGCATTAGTAGCTACTACGCCGATAGTAGTATTAGTGTGAGCAGCTGAACTGTTAATGTAACCCTTTTTCATTATTTCAACTGTATTTAATAATTTATTTTCATTATAATCATATACCCCTGCAATTTCTTCGGATCCTTCATAAACATCTCCTAGACTGTTCACACAAATGAGGGATGAAACTACCAAACCTCCTACTTTTATAGAAGCACTACCTATACCTGATTTCATAGCATTATTAAAGCCCAATATCTTACCTATACTAGCACCCATCCCGCAGCCAATGTTACCTTGCCTATTTTCATTTGTACTTATATTTGCGCATGCTCTATATCCCATTTCCTTATCTGGTCTTATAGTAGGATTTCCAAGATTTAAATCAAATATTACTGCAGAAGCTACTATTGGCACTTTCGTAAAACCAACGTCAAGTCCTATTCCATTATTTTCTAAAAATTCCATTACACCTGATGATGCATCTAACCCAAAAGCTGATCCGCCCGCTAATACTACTGCATTTATTTTTTCTACTGTCTTATCTGGCCTAAATAAATCTGTTTCTCGCGTTCCCGGTGCGCTTCCTCTAACATCTACTCCTCCTGTAGCTCCTTCTTCACTAATGATAACTGTTACCCCTGTCATTGCATCTTTGGAATGTGCATGACCTACCTTTAGTCCATTTACATCAGTTAAATATCCGCTGTACATATTTACATCTCCTATTTTTAATTTACTATTAATTACCCAAAATTATTAATATGCCATCAAAGTAAAAACTTTGATGGCATATCTTAGCTAAAAAACATTAAAAGCATACCTGCAGCTATGGCAGAACCAATTACTCCTGCCACATTTGGCCCCATTGCATGCATTAGCAAGAAGTTTCTAGGGTTTTCTTCTTGACCAACTTTTTGCGATACTCTAGCTGCCATAGGTACAGCCGAAACTCCTGCTGAACCTATCAATGGATTTACCTTCCCACCGGATACTTTATACATAATTTTCCCAAAAATAACACCTGACGCTGTTCCTATTGAAAAAGCTATAAGTCCGAGTGCTAATATCCCAAGTGTTTTTAAATTCCAAAAATTCTCTGCACTTGCTGTTGCACCAACAGTAGTACCCAAAAGTATTGTGATTATGTTTATCATTTCATTTTGTGCTGTTTTAGAAAGTCTATCTGTCACTCCTGACTCTCTGAATAAATTCCCTAGCATCAGCATACCTATTAGCGTAGCTGCCGATGGCAAAAGCAAAGAAACTATTAAAGTTACCACTATTGGAAATATGATTTTTTCTTTTTTTGAAACAGGCCTTAATTGTTCCATTACAACGGATCTTTCTTCTTTTGTAGTAAGAGCTTTCATAATAGGCGGTTGAATGATTGGAACTAATGCCATATATGAATAAGCTGCAACAGCAATTGGTCCTAATAGTTGAGGTGCCAATTTTGAAGTAAGGTATAAAGCTGTTGGCCCATCAGCTCCTCCAATTATTCCGATACTTGCTGCTTCAGCTCCAGGAAATCCCATTAATATTGCTCCAATAAAAGTTGCAAATATGCCAAACTGTGCTGCAGCTCCTAGAAGAATTGACTTTGGATTTGCTATGAGTGGACCAAAATCTGTCATTGCTCCAATTCCTAAAAATATAAGTGGAGGATAAATCCCAAGTTTTACTCCTTGGTATAGATAATATAACAAACCCCCGTACTCTTTTGTGTGACTTACTAGTTCTCCTGTTTTTGGGTCTTTAATAATTTCAACGACAGGTTCTTTCATCATGTCCGCCCCAGGAAGATTAGCTAATAGCATTCCAAAAGCAATCGGTATTAATAAAAGAGGTTCGAAACCTTTGGCTATAGCTAAATATAAAAGAACAAGAGATATTATTATCATTATTATACTTCCAAAAGACATCATAGCAAAACCAGTGCTATTGAGAAAATCAACCAATACAGTTGCAGTCATTTTTTTCACCCTTTCTGAGGTAGCTCTATTCTATTATTGCTAATTTATCTCCAGTGTTTACTGTACTTCCTTCTTTAGCTATTATTTTTAATAATTTACCGTCACGTGGAGCTAAAATTTCATTTTCCATTTTCATAGCTTCTAGAATTAGTATGACATCGCCTGCTTTTATTTGTTGACCTTCTTGAGCCACTATTTTCCATATATTACCTGGCATTGGTGCCTCTACAACTTCTTGCCCTTGCTGAGGTTTTATTTCCTCTGTAACTTCCTTCTTTGGTTGTGGTTTTTCTGCTTGCTTCTCAATCGGTTTTTGAACTGTAGTTGTAGTGGCTGGTTGAGATACTAGATTTTCTTTAGATCCTATTTCCTCTACTTCTACTTCGTAACTTTGTCCGTTTACATTTATTTTAAATTTTCTCATTTCCTATCCTCCAGTCTATATTTTGTTAAAAATTTGTTCTAATTGCCCCGCTCTCTTCCAATCGCTAATATCTGGGGGTATTCTCTTTATTGTCCTTATTTGTATATCCTCAACTTTGCTATCTATTGCACATGCAATCGCAGCTGCAATTACAGCTATCAGCTCTTCATCCAACTCATTTGTATTTTTCTTTAAATCTAAATCACTTTGCTTAGTTTCAATTTTTACAGTTTCTATTTGACTCTTTGAATTGTCATTATTGCCAATAGCTTTTAATCTATCTATCAGAAAAGATATCAGGATAAGTATTAAAAACACAACCAGCATACTAGCAACAGTGATAACCAATGATTCCCCTAGAGTTATATATTCGCCCATTTCTCGACCTCCTATACAGGCAAATTGCCATGTTTTTTGCTTGGCCTGCTTTCTCTCTTGGTCTCAAGCATATCAAATGCACTGATTAATCTTGGTCTAGTATGACTTGGAACTATTATGTCATCAACAAATCCTCTTTGAGCAGCAATAGATGGATTAGCTACAGTATTCCTGTATTCTTCAATTTTTTCCATTCTTGTTTTTACTGGATCATCTGAATTCGCAATTTCATTTTTAAATATTATATTAGCAGCACCATCTGGTCCCATTACTGCAATTTCTGCTGTTGGCCAAGCAAATACTTGATCTGCTCCTAAATCTTTACTACACATTGCAAGGTAGGCTCCTCCATAAGCTTTTCTTGTTATTAAAGTCACTTTTGGAACTGTAGCTTCTGAATATGCATAAAGCATTTTTGCTCCATGTCTGATTATCCCACCATATTCTTGATTTGTACCAGGTAAAAATCCAGGTACATCGACTAAATTTAGTAAAGGAATATTGTAGGCATCACAAGTTCTTATAAATCTTCCAGCTTTATCTGATGCATTTATATCCAAACATCCTGCAAGTACTTTTGGTTGATTTGCTATGACTCCTATGGTCTTTCCATTTAATCTTATAAAACCAGTGATTATGTTCCCAGCGTATAGAGGTTGTACCTCAAAAAATTCATTTTCATCTGCAATCGATTTTATTACTTCTTTCATGTCATATGGTTTGTTAGGGTTTTCTGGTACTATTTCGTTCAACATTTCATCTGTACGATTTATATCGTCATTGGTTCTTACAACAGGTGGCATTTCTAAGTTATTTGAAGGGAGATATGAGAGCAATTCCCTGACTCTCATTATAGTTTCTTCTTCTGTTTTATCCATAAAATGAGCAACCCCACTGGTTTTATTATGAGTCATTGCTCCTCCAAGCTCTTCTTGAGTGACATCTTCCCCTGTCACAGACTTTATTACTTGTGGGCCTGTTATAAACATCATGCTTGTCTTTTCTGTCATGAAAATAAAATCAGTTAGAGCTGGAGAATATACTGCTCCTCCCGCACATGGTCCCATGATTACAGATATTTGAGGTATGACCCCAGATGCTATTGTATTTCTATAGAATATCTTGCCGTATCCAGATAGAGCATCTACTCCTTCTTGTATCCTAGCTCCCCCTGAATCATTAAATCCTACTATCGGAGCTCCCATCTTTAGAGCCATGTCTTGAACCTTTACAATTTTATTAGCATGCATTTCTCCTAAAGAACCACCTACAACCGTAAAATCTTGAGCATATACAAATACCAGTCTTCCGTCTACTGTACCGTATCCAGTGACAACTCCATCAGCAGGTGCTTCTACACTTGCCATGTCAAAATTCGTCGATCTGTGTTTTACAAATGCATCTATTTCAATAAAGCTATTTTCGTCTAAGAGTAAATTAATTCTTTCTCTTGCAGTTAACTTACCTGAACTATGCTGTTTTTCAATTCTCTTGATTCCTCCACCAAGCTTTATATTCTCCTTGGCTTTGATTAATTCATTTATTTTGTCATTCATTTTAATCCTCCTTAGAGATTATTCTCTCTCGCTTATTTCTATTAGGACACCATTTGTTGATTTCGGATGTAAAAACGCAATTCTCGCCCCACCTGCTCCATATCTTGGTTTCTCATCTATTAAGCGCACACCTTTATCTTTTAATTCTTCAAGTGTTTTTTCGATGTCATCCACTCTAAAGGCAATGTGTTGAATTCCCTCTCCTTTTTTTTCAATAAATTTAGCAATTGGCCCTTCTTCATCGGTTGATTCTAATAATTCTATCTCAGAATCTCCTACAGGCAAAAATGCTACTTTTACTTTTTGCTCTTCCACTACTTCTTTACCAGTGCATTCTATGCCAAGCATTTGTTCATAAAATTCTAATGCCTTTTCGAGGTCCTTTACAGCTATACCTATATGATCTATTTTTTTGACCATTCAAACCCTCCTAATCTATTTTAATAATAAATTTAACAGCTCTTCTTTTGCGCTATATGGATCTTTCTTCCTTGTATATACTTCATTTACAAGATTATTTAAAAAATCATTCTCAACTGCTCTTTTCATGATTAAGTTGATCAAATCCTCTTTTGCTAAATCTAATATTTCTTGTCTAGCATTGTTCATTCTTCGTATATCAAAATTTCCTGTCCTCATTTGATAATCTCTATGCTCAAATATAGCTTCTAAAAGAGTGTCAATGTCTTTGTTCTTTATCGCGGATACTTTTATTACCTTAGGTCTAAAATCTTTATTCTCATTTAAATCTAAATTCATTTCTATTTCTAATTTCGTCTTGTCTGCACCATCTAGATCAGATTTATTGATCGCAAAAACATCAGCTATCTCCATTGTGCCAGCTTTTATAGCTTGTATGTCATCTCCCATATTTGGGACTAATACCATCAAAACCGTATCTGCCATTTTTACTATGTCTATCTCAGACTGGCCTACTCCAACTGTTTCTACAAAGATATAGTCACAGCCAAAAATGTCTAAAACTTTTATTGCACTGGAAGTAGCTTTGGATAATCCACCTAAATTACCTCTAGTACCCATGCTTCTTATGAAAACACCTTCATCTAAGCTCAAATCAGTCATTCTAATTCTGTCTCCAAGTATTGCCCCTCCAGTGAAAGGGCTAGTAGGATCTATGGCAAGAATACCTATTTTTTTACCTTCTTCTCGAAGTTTTTTAGCCATTTTATCTGTCAGTGTTGATTTCCCTGCTCCAGGTGAACCTGTCACACCAATGATATAGGCCTTTCCTGTTTTATGATACAATTTTTTAAGAATTTCTTCAGCTTCTTTGTCATTGTTTTCAAGCATAGATATGAGTCTTGCACAGGCTATTTTATCTCCAGCTAAAAGCCTATCTTCAATGTTCAAATAATCACCGCCTATTGCCTTTTTACATGAGTTTTTATAAATTCGACAACATCTTTTGTGCTAGTACCCGGGGTAAATATTGCTTCTACGCCGGATTGAATTAAAAATGGGATATCATCTTCAGGAATTACTCCTCCTCCGACTATTAGCCTATCAGTAACTCCTCTTTCTTTTAATAAATTTACAACTTTTGGAAATAATGTGTTGTGTGCTCCAGATAAAATACTCATTGCTACTACATCGACATCTTCTTGAATTGCCGCTTCCACAATTTGTTCAGGAGTCTGCCTTAATCCAGTATAAATAACTTCCATACCTGCATCTCTCAATGCCCTAGCGATTACTTTCGCCCCTCTATCATGGCCATCTAAACCCGGCTTAGCAACCAAAACTCTTATAGGTCTTTCCATTTATTTTCCTCCTCATCTTATAAAATGACTGATTGTTCGTATTCACCAAATACTTCTCTTAATGCACCACAAATTTCTCCTAATGTTGCATAAGCTTTTACAGCTTCTAAGATATATGGCATTAAATTTTCGTCTGTCTTAGCTTTTTGTGTCAAAATATCTATGGTCTCTTTTACTCTTACATTATCTCTTTCTTGACGTAATTTTTGTAGTTTCTTCTTTTGTACAATTTCTACTTGTGGATCAACTTTTAATATTGTTTTCTTTTGCTCTTCTTCAACTTTAAATTTATTAACTCCTACAACTATCCTCTCTCCACTTTCGATTTGCATCTGATATTTATAAGCAGAATTTTGAATTTCTTTTTGAATATAACCGGTTTCTATAGCTTTTGTCGCTCCACCTAAGTTGTCAATATTTTTTATATATTCCATAGCTTCTTTTTCTATCTTATCTGTCAAACTCTCTATATAATACGACCCAGCTAATGGATCAATAGTTTCTGTTACTCCTGATTCATAAGCTACAATTTGCTGAGTCCTAAGTGCAATCATTACAGAATCTTCTGTTGGCAATGCAAGAGCTTCATCTCTTGAATTTGTGTGAAGAGATTGTGTCCCACCTAATACAGCTGCTAAAGTTTGAATAGCAACTCTTACGATGTTGTTATCTGGCTGTTGAGCAGTTAAAGTAGAACCTGCAGTTTGAGTGTGGAATTTTAGCTGCATCGACTTTTCAGATTTAGCATTAAATCTTTCTTTCATGATCTTAGCCCAAAGTCGTCTTGCAGCTCTGTATTTAGCGACTTCTTCAAGCAAATCATTGTGAGCATTAAAGAAAAATGAAAGTCTTGGTGCAAATTCATCCACTTCAAGCCCTGCGTTTATAGCTGCTTTTACATATGCTATTCCATCTGCCAATGTAAATGCCACTTCTTGTGCCGCAGTTGAACCTGCTTCCCTTATGTGATACCCACTTATACTTATAGTGTTCCATTGAGGGACGTGTTTTGAGCAATATTCAAATATGTTTGTGATAAGTCTCATAGATTCTTCTGGTGGAAATATATATGTCCCACGTGCAATATACTCTTTTAGTATATCATTTTGAATTGTGCCTCTTAATTTATCAGATGATACTCCTTGCTTTTCTGCCACTGCTATGTACATTGCTAAGAGTACACTTGCTGGTGCATTTATGGTCATTGATGTACTTACTTTGTCCAAAGGTATCCCATCAAATAGAATTTCCATGTCTTTTAAAGAGTCAATCGCAACTCCTACTTTCCCAACTTCACCTTCACTAAGTGGATGATCTGAATCATATCCAATCTGAGTTGGTAGGTCAAAAGCTACACTCAAACCTGTTTGCCCTTGTTCTAGCAAGTATTTATATCTCTTGTTTGATTCCTCTGCTGTGGCAAAACCAGCATATTGCCTCATTGTCCAGAGCCTTCCTCTATACATTGTCGGTTGCACACCCCTTGTAAAAGGATATTGCCCTGGATACCCTATTTTTTCTTCATAATCCATGTCTTTGATATCTAACGGTGTGTACAATCTTTTTACTTCAATCCCTGAGCCTGTTGTAAATGTTTTCTTTCTTTCAGGAAATTTTTCAATTAGCTTCGCAATCTTATTTTCTTCCCATTTCTGATAAGAAGATAATATTTTATCAAGCTTATCTTTTTCGTACATTTCATTGACCCCCTTGAATTTCACTTTCAGTTTTTATTATATTAGAAAATGTAGCAATATTGCAATATAAATTGCAATATATATTTCAATTTATATCCTCAATGAAATTTATATTGCAATATTGCTTTTCTCTTTTATATTCTATCTCAAATCTCTTATCTATGAAAGTAAAAAAAGCAGGAAATTAAATTTCTTTAATTTCCTGCTACTATAGCTTCAAACTCTTTTCCATCTATTGTTTCTTTTTCCATAAGTGCTTGTGCTAACCTATGCAAGATATCGATATTGTCTTTTAATAGAGATTCTGCTTTATGATAAGCTCTATCGATTATATTTCTCATCTCTTTATCGATTTCGGCAGCTACTTCTTCACTATAATTTCTAGTTCTACCTAGGTCTCTTCCTAAGAAAACTTCTTCATTATCAGTTCCATAAGTCATAGGCCCAAGTCTTTCACTCATTCCATAGTGAGTTACCATATCCCTTGCAATTTTAGTAGCTCTCTCTATGTCATTTTGTGCACCTGTGCTTATGTCTTCAAGCACTAATGCTTCAGTAACTCTTCCGCCCAATAATACTGCCAATCTGTCTTCCATTTCTCCTTTTGTCATATAGTTCCTGTCTTCTTCAGGTATATAGGCTGTAAATCCTCCTGCCATACCTCTTGGAATTATAGTAACTAAGTGAACTGGATCTGACCCTGGAATCAATTTAGCAGTCAAAGCGTGTCCTGCTTCATGATAAGCAGTAAGTCTTTTCTCTTTAGGGCTAATTACTTTGCTCTTTTTTGCTGGCCCTGCTTGTACTTTTATCGATGCTTCCTCAATAAGGTGCATAGGTATTTCTTTTAAATTATATCTAGCAGTCAATAGCGCTGCTTCATTCATTAAATTTTCTAAATCTGCTGGTGTGAATCCCGGCGTTCTCTTTGCCACTACTTTTAAGTCTACGTCATCTGCTAAAGGTTTG
>DAONLG010000054.1:0-10278 GCA_035406565.1 Soehngenia sp. | reverse complement strand
GTAGTAGCAGACGGTGTGTTTACTATTCCCGCCATGATAAAATCTAATTTTCCAAGAGAGCTAGCGGCAACTGTAGAGATGTCAGCTAGCTCGCTAGGTCCTATTCTTCCGCCATCTGGAACAATTCTTATAGCATTTGGCGCATTGGATGCACTTTTTCCAGGTAAATTTAGTCTTTCAAACTTTTGGATTGCAGTTTGGGGAGTTGGGATTTGGTTTATTATACAAAGATTAGTATTATTATATTTTTTATGCAGAAAGTATAAAGTAGATGCACTAGACAAAAAAGACATTCCGAGCATAAAAGAATCCTTTAAAAAAGGATGGAAAGCATTGATAATACCAATTTTAATATTTGCACCATTTCTAGTTGATTTCGCGCTGGGTGAAACTTTTATCACATCAAGATTAGGCGAAGACGGAGCAAAAGCTTTCTCAAATTCAGTTATTCTCTTTGCACCTGGAATAGCAGCTATATATACATTCATCATAGCAAAATATGACAAATCAAAAGAAGATATAAAATTAACATCTCTTTTTAGAAACTCAATACCTCATATAGTACCAGTCGCCGCAACAATATATTTTGCATATTCGCTTTCAGCACTATTTACAGAGATAAATTTAGCAGAAAATCTAGGGGTTTTTATAAACGAATTTAACATGGGGAAGATAGGACTAGGAATTTTCTTTCCAATATTTACTATGATTCTTGGCATGTTTCTTCCGGGTTCATCGCAAGTAGCCATATTTGGGAGTATAATAATCGCTAGTTTAGCTAATGTTGGATTAAATCCACTTTTAGTTGCGGCTATTTTACCTGCAATAACTGGTGGAATGGAAGGCATGACTCCTCCATTAGCGTTGGCTCTATATCCGGCAGTAGGGATTGCAGAAGCTGATATGAAAGGTTCTATGAAATTAGCTTTATATTGGGTATTTGCACACTTGATAGTATCTATTCTGATACTTTTAAATATTCTCCCTGTGCCATTTTTGTAGGAGGTGCAGTAATTGAAAAATAAGATTGGTGTAATTTTAGATAAAACTTTTAGCATATTAATACTCTTATCCATAATCAGCACTGGGATGATTTTCATTTTGTTTTTAATTAGCATTATCATAGGAAATGACTTAGGCAATGCCATTGCTATCTGGATAAAAAATGAATTTATTAATCACATCATAAGGCTAACTACTTTTGCTGTATTGTGTGGTTTAATAAAGATGTATATTTTAAAAGAACATGAGCTCACAATAAAATAGGCTGCAAAAGCAGCCTATATGTTCCATTCTCCATCTTTAAAAATTAGATATTCATTTCCATCCTCAGTTTTTCCAACTATTGATAAATCACTAGTTCCAACCATGAAATCTACATGTATGAGTGAATCATTCACTCCATTTTCATCTAATTCTTTTTCGCTCATATTTACACCATTTTCAATATTAGTTGGATAAGCTTTTCCGAGCGCAAAATGGCAACTTGCATTTTCATCAAACAAAGTGTTTTTGAATAATATGCCAGCTTTTTGAATTGGGGAAGAATATGGAACCAAAGCCACTTCTCCAAGTCTTCTAGCACCTTCATCCATATTGAGCATTTCTTCTAGGATAGATTTTCCTTCTCTAGCATCAAAATCTACCACTTTACCATTTTCAAATATCAATTTGAAATCTTCAATCAAATTTCCTGAGTAGTTAAGTGGTTTTGAACTATATACAACTCCATCTACCCCATATTTATGGGGCATGGTAAACACTTCTTCTGTTGGCATATTAGCGACGAAGTACACGCCTTTGCTGTTCTTTCCACCACCACCAGCCCAAATATGATTTTTTGGTAATTTAACCGTGAGATCCGTCCCATTAGATGCAGTATAATGAAGAGTTACAAATTTCTTTTCGTTTAGATATTTCATTCTTCTTTCAAGAGACTCTAAATGATCTTTCCAAGCTGCAACAGGATCATCTAAATCAACTCTTGTAGCTTTAAAAATAGCATCCCAAAGTTTATTTATTGCTTCCTTTTCGCTCATATCAGGAAATAAACTTTTGGCCCAATTAAGAGTAGGAATGGAAATAACACACCATGAATTTATGTCGTTCATAGTATATTTTCTAAACTCTTTTAGTCCAATGCTAGAGGATTTATTAGCTGCAGCAATTTTTTCTGTATTAATTCCTTTTAATAAATTTGGATCATCTGCATGGATGCTTATAAAACCAGCACCTTTTTTCGCATAGTACTCCATCATGTCTGCTCTCCACTTTGGAAATTCTTCAAAAACTTCCATTGGAGAATTTTCATATTTTAACCTAGTGAGCACATCATCATTCCAATTTACAAAAACTTCAGATGCTTTTTTTGCATAGGCAAATTTTGCGAGCTCTCTTACAAATTCGACGCCTTCTACAGGAGCTGTGATGACAAGAGGCTCATTTGGCTGTACATTTATCCCAACTTCAACAACCAATTTTGCATAATCAGAAACCATTTCTTCAAAACTCTTCATTAAATCACCTCATATTTTGTATTATGTTCATATTTTAGCCTATTAATTGCTAGATGTAAATCAAATTATTTCGATTAGTGAATAAAAATTATAAAAATGGGTAAATATATTAAAAACGCTAATTGAGGTGGTTTTATGTCTAGGGTATCTAATGCGATTAACATGGTAAAACTTTTAAACAAAAATGGCCCGATGAAAGTAAAAGATTTAGCCAGAGAATTAGAAGTTAGCGAAAGAATGATAAAGACCTATAAAGAAGACTTAGAAAAAAGCGGGTTTTACATATGTTCAAAAAGCGGCCCTGATGGAGGATATTATTTAGATATGCCGCTAGAGCTTTCTTTTATTGGAATAACTAAAGAAGAAATCGACACTTTAAAAATGGTAAATGAGCTCATAAAAAGTAAAGACTATCCCCATGCTCCAGTATTTGAAAGATTTACACAGAAGATATTAAACTTTAGTTCTAATTTAGGGGAAATCAGATTTTTCTCAAAAAATGTTGTAAGGCCAAATTTAGTAAAAGAAAAAGAGCTAAAATCTTGGGAGATCATAAACAAAGCAATAAAAGAAAGGAAAAAATTAAAAATCAACTACAAGCCGCTAGAAAAGAAATCAGACTCAGAAGACACTAGAATAATACATCCTTATGGGGTATTTGAACACGATTTAGCTGTATATTTATTCGGCTACTGTGAGCTTAGAAAGGATTTAAGATATTTCAAACTTTCTAGGATTCAACAAATATCTATTTTAGATGAAAGGTTTAAAGTAGATAAAAAAATAAATATCAATGAAAAATTAAATTCTTCATTTGGAATAATGAATGATGAATTAATAAAATTTAAAGTTGAAATTAGTTATCCATTTAGTCAATTAGTAAAAGAAAGGGGGTTTTCAAAAGATTATTCAATCACCGACATAGATGAAGATAAAATAATTTATGAAGCTGAAATGACAGGATATAAAGAAATTAAATCTTGGATTTTAAGTATGGGAAAATACGCACGTGTAATAGAACCGATTGAGCTTAGAGAAGAAATAAAAAAAGATATAGAATATTTAAACAAAATATACAATTAAGACTATATATTGCCTCAATTTATGGTAAAATCTTTACAAGATGATAAAAATGTAACGGATAAAATTTGGGGGTGATAATATGAATGTCGAAAGGGCAATTGAAATATCATATCAATTGTATGATGGGAAATTAGAAGAGAATGGAGTTCCGTTTATTTCCCACCCTATAGACATAGCCCTTAAGATGAGGACTAACGAAGCGAAAATCGCAGCATTGTTTCACGATGCATTGGAAGAAGGGAGGCTTTCAATAGACGATTTAGTAAAAAATGGATTTTCAGAGCAAACAATCGAAATCTGTAAAGCTTTGTATAAGAAAGAGGAAGAAAACTACGCGGAATATATTAAAAAAGTGAAAACTAACAATATTGCAAGAAGGATAAAGATAGAAGATATAATGTACAATATAAAAAAGGGAGAAAAGATCTTAGGCAATGAGAAAATTAAACTCTATAGAAAGGCTCTAGAAGAGTTAATTACGGATTAAGAGGTGTGCTATGGAACTGAGGATAATTTTTCAATCAGAAAATAATATTGTTTTACCAACTCATTACAATCATATACTTCAAGGATTTATCTATAGCAATATTAGTGCTGATTTAGCTGAATTTTTACATGAAAAAGGTTACATCTTAAACAATAGGAATTTTAAACTTTTCACATATTCAAATATATTGACAAAAGGGCAAGTGAAAAATAAAAAACTATATTTTGGGAAAACTGTTGAATGGGTTGTAAAATCACCAATACCAGAATTCATCAACTCATTTGGTACTTATATATTGCAAAAGGATGACCTAAACCTTGGGAATAACAAAGTGACGGTGAATCGGACGCAATTAAAAAAACAAAAAGTAGATGGTTATGAAATAGAGGTTAAAGCAATTTCTCCAATAGTAGCTTACTCAACTTTTGCTAAAGAAAATGGCAGTAAGTATACTTGCTATTTTTCACCACACGAAAACGATTTCCCCAGAATTATAAAAGAAAACATCCTAAAAAAATATGAGGCATTTTATGGTGACTTGGAAAAAGATGTAGAATTTACAATTCAACCAATATCCAATGTAAACTTAAACATAGTCTACTATAAAGATTTTTTGATAAAGGGATATTCAGGAAAATACAAAATAAGAGGTGATAAAAGACTTCTTGAATTAGCATTAGATGCAGGAGTAGGCAGCAAAAACTCGCAGGGGTTTGGATGTATAGAACAAATATAGAAAGGAGGGATAAGAGATGAGATTTAGAGTTAAATTTAACCTAAGTAACGAAAGTATACCTAAAGATAAGAACAGGGTAATTCTATCATTTTTAAAAACCGCTTATAGCAAATATGACATGGATTATTACAAATCGCTATATGAAGAAAACCAACCAAAACGTAAAAGCTTCACTTTCAGTACTTATATGCCACAAGCTAAGTTCTTACAGGATGAGATAATCATTCCTTCATGCTCATTCGATCTAGAATTCTCTTCTTACGACAACTATGATTCTTTGATGTTTTACAATTCTATAGTAGGAATTCTAAATAAGAGTATAGACATTAAAGGCAATTCCATTACAGCTAAGAATATAATTAACTTAAAAGAAAAACCAATATTTAATGATTACGCAAAGTTTAAAACACTTAGTCCAATTTCAATAAGAGAGCATAATGGTGACAACAAAAAAACATGGTATCATTCACTAGAAACAGAAAAAGGAAAAGAAGTTTTCTTACATAATATTAGAGTTCAAGCATTAGAGCAATTTGGTGATCAAACGAAATATGACTTAGAAAATTTAAAGTTGTCAGTCCTAAAGAGCAAGGAAGTGCGAGTCAAACACTACGATATTGTAATTCCAGCAAATCTAGCTATTATTGAAATTCAGGCAAAACCATACTTGTTAGACTATTTTTACAAAGCTGGTGTTTGCTCACAACGTTCATCTGGATTTGGAATGTTGGATTTAATATAGAAAGGAGGGAAAAAATGGAAGAAAAGATAACACTCTATTTAGAGGATTGGTTGTATAACGCAGGGATTGCAGGTGTTTATAACATTTTAACATATTCAGGCGATACGATAATGAAAGATAAAGATAGTATAACATTTGATAAAGAAGCCTTAAATAATTTTGAAGAAAAATATTTTTCTTATTTAATTAATAAATATGAAAAAATTATACCATGGCGAAAGATAATTGAACTTGAGAATACTATTGAATATCTTAGACAAAATGATTTATCAAATCTAGATAAAGAGAATTTGGAAAAATTAAATAATCAAATAGACTATATCAAGAAAAACTTAAGAGGAAATAGTTTTACTAAAATGTATCCATTATTAGAATCAGAAGTAGATTTAGCAATGCTTGAAAAAAAACTTACAAAAATAAATACAAAAAAATCATTAGATGAAAATTATCAACTAATAATAGATGTTTTTGAAACCATAGAAACGATAATCAATGAGCTGAAAAAACCAAAAGCAAAGAAGTATCTTGCAGCAAGAAATATTATATATTTATATATAAATCGTTTTTGGAATGGAGTAGCGTTTTTAAATAGAAATGATAAAGAATTGGATCCATATATATCTTATAAGAAGCATTTTATTGATACTATATTTGATTATCTAGAAAAAGATAAAACCAAATATTCGTATAGATGTTCAACTTGTGAAAATCAAATATCTAATCTAGATGAGAACTTAGCATTTATGAACAAAATTGGGTTTGACACTGGTAGAAAAACTTCACATGTTTGGAACTTTTATTTCGATTTAGGAATATGCCCGATATGTAAATTAGTTTATTCTTGTGTACCAGCTGGATTTATATTTACTGGAAATAAAGGTATATTTGTAAATGCGAATAATGATATCGAAAACTTAATTTCTATAAACAATAAAATAGAAGACGAAATCCTTAAAAACGACTTAAATTCGACATACAGTGCTTTTATAAAATCCATGAATGAAGTAATGGCAAAATCCACTATGTACGAGGTTTCAGACATTCAAGTAGTAAGACTTGAAAATGACAATTACAGGTTTAGCTTATTGAATGCCAATGTCTTAAACATTGTTTATAAAAACAGAGATCAATTAAGTCACTTATCTGGGAAATACTATCATGAAAATGAAAATAGATATTATTTACAAGAAGAAGTAACAAAGAACTTATTAGACAATCAAAACTTATATCTTTTGATTCATAAACTTTTAACTTATAAACTGGGGAAAAATAATGCATATTACTCAACCAGAGATATCGTAAATATAATTGAAATTAATTTTAATTATTTAAGGGGGTTAAGCTATATGGAGGATTGGAATAGTGAAATAGTTGATAAGGCAAAGGCTCAAGGCTACTATTTAAGAACTGAATATGAGACAAAATCTAATGAAAATAAAATTGCTGGTATATCCTACAGACTACTAAATTCTTTAAAAACTAACAACAAAAATAGTTTTATGGATACATTGTTGAATTGCTATTTGTATGTAGGAAAACAAGTTCCAAAAATCATTACAGAAGTTTTAAAAGATGATGAAGCGTTTAGGACTATCGGATATGCATTCGTCAGTGGACTAATTTCTGGAAGCGATAATAATAGAAATGATAATAATAAAAATTAAGGAGGATAAAGATGGAAAATAAATTGGAACCAAAAGGATTGTGCTTAACTATAATTTTCGAAGCAGAAAGTGCAAACTATGGAGAATCAATTGGAAATATTTCTGCACTAAAAAAATTATCTAGAGGAAAAGGAGATCAGTACACCTATATATCTAGACAAGCAATAAGATATAATATTGTAGAACAACTAGGTGAGGAATTGGCAGAAGTGGTAGCTTCTGGAAGCGGGGATAAAAAAGTTATTCAGTTTCACGAAAATGCAACTATAGACAAGTATCCAGAGATTGACTTCTTTGGTTATCTTAAAACTATGAAAGAGACATCCGGTAAAAAGCGTTCTGCAAAAGTGAGATTGACAAATGCTATTTCATTGGAGCCATTTAGAGGAGACTTAGACTATCTTACAAACAAAGGGTTGGCAGACAGAATAGGATCAAATATGAATATTGCTCAAGCAGAAATTCATCGATCATTCTATAGATATACTATTGCTGCAGATTTAGATCAAATTGGAATAGACGAAGTTGACAATATAAATATTGATAATAATGAAAAAGCACGAAGAGTAAAAAAATTATTGACAACGGTTGAATTTCTATACAGGGATATTAGAGGAAGAAGAGAAGATTTAAAACCATTGTTTGTAATTGGCGGAGTTTACGACATTAAAAATCCTATATTTGCTAATGTAGTCACTGTAAGAGATCTAGAAATACCCACAAAACCAATTAACAGCGTTATGAATGATGCAATCAAAAAAGATACTTTATGTGGTATAGTTAAAGATATATTTAAAAATGAAAATCAAATCGTAAATGAACTAGGAGCAACTACAACAGCAGAATTTTTTGACATCATTAGAAATAAGGTAGATGAGTATTATGAAGGCTGTTAGAATTGTCCTCGAACAAGAAACAGCTAACTATAAAAAACCTACTAGTTTTCAATTAAAAGAAAGCTATCCACTGCCACCCCCATCAACTGTGATTGGCATGGTACACAATATATGCGGGTTCGAGGAGTATGCGCCAATGGATGTAAGCATCCAAGGCTCTTACTTCTCAAGGCATCTCGACTTGTTCACTCGATATGAATTTAAAAATGGAATGACATTTGAACAAGGGAGACATCAATTGAAAGTAGACAAATATGGTGTGGTTGAAGGACCAGGCTATACTGAATTATTAGTTGATATAAAATTAATGATTCACATCATACCTAAAGATGAATCATATTTAAACATAATTTATGAGTCGTTTTTGAACCCAAGGGAATATGTATCTTTGGGAAGACGTGAGGATCTAGTTTATTTAAAAGAAATAAAAATGGTTGATGTGAACCGAAAGAAACTAGATAAAGACATTGAACTTGATCCTGATGTAAAGGCTTATATTAAATGCTCTGATCTTGAAGATAATAGTATTGTACTTGATGGCAGTGCTAGAGGGGTTTCGTATAGGGGAACCAAGTACAAATTAAATAAGAACTATCAACTTCACAATATAAAGAATAACACTATTAGAAACTGGAATAAGGTAGAGGTTATCTATACCTCCCATATTAACATAGTAGAAGACTCCTATGCTTTATTAGATGAAGATGGCAACCCAGTGTTTCCTATATAAGGAGAGTAAAATGGAATTTTTAGCTAAATCAAACCCACAAGAAACAATTCAAGAACACACTGACAATCTAATACGCAACTATAATATTTTAAAGTCAACATATCCTGATCTAGAAATAGATTGGGATATGTTGTATATCGCATGTTTATATCATGATTTAGGAAAGATAAACCCTAAATTCCAAGAAAAAATTGGCAATAATAATATTAAATCAAATTTAAAAAATATTGATGAAGTACCACATTCTTTTTTAAGCATCTCGTTTTTAGAACCTAACATTTTAATTGAAGAAGGATTAACTGAAAGTGATATTAAAGTACTTGCTACAGCAATTGCTTATCATCATGAAAGAGAATACGAATATAATAAACAAGAATACGAATATCAATTAGAAGAGATTCAGAAAGTAATCCATGAGTTTGACTATGATAAATTAGAAAATATTAAAGTAAGTAAATTATCTAAAAAATACTTTAATTATGATTATATATATAAGAGAAACGATAAAGATATGTTTTACAAATATGTATTGATCAAAGGGCTACTAAATCGAATAGATTATTCCGCAAGTGCACATCTTGACGTTGAATATAAGAATAATTTTTTGATTGATTCTTTGAAAAGAATGATGGATAATTGGCGAAACTTCAAAAATGCTGATTGGAATGATCTTCAGAAATATATGTATAAACATAGCAACGAAGATGTGATAGTCGTAGCTCAAACTGGAATGGGAAAAACTGAAGCTGGCTTATTGTGGATAGGGGACAATAAAGGATTTTTTACACTGCCATTGAAGGCAGCAATTAACTCTATTTATAAAAGGATTAAGGATAATATAGTTCTAGAAAATTTGGAAGAAAGAGTAGGTTTATTGCATTCTGACACTTACAATGAATACTTGAAACTTGATGATGATTTAATTGATTTTGAAGAATATTTTAGTAAAACTAGACAATTATGTATGCCATTAACCATTTGCACTTTAGACCAATTATTTGACTTTGTATATAGGTATAGAGGATTTGAACTCAAATTAGCAACATTAGCATATTCAAAAGTAATTATTGATGAAGTTCAAATGTATTCTCCGGACCTAATAGCATATCTAGTTGTTGGACTGAGGTATATTCAAGAAGTCGGTGGAAAATTTGCAATTATGACAGCAACTTTGCCAAGTTTCCTACCAGAATTATTACGACGAGAGGGAATAGAATTTATAATTCCAGAAGAGATTTTTATTGATGAATCTTTTAATAGGCATAGCATAAAGGTTATCGAAGATAATTTGAATGCTGAGTTCATTGTCAATATGTACAGGGATAATAAGGTACTCGTAATAGTAAATACTGTGAAAAAGGCTCAAGAATTATACGATGAATTAGAACCGATTGTAGATAAAGTAGATTTGATTCACAGTGCAT
>DAONLG010000053.1:0-10597 GCA_035406565.1 Soehngenia sp. | reverse complement strand
CTGTCTGGCAAAGAAGACGGCGAAAACAACGAGGAGGAGGAATAAGATGAAAAAATGGTATTTTACATCTGAATCTGTAACTGAAGGCCATCCAGATAAAGTCTGCGATCAGATTTCAGATGCGATATTAGATGAAATATTAAAGCAAGACCCGAATGCTAGAGTTGCATGTGAAACCATCGCATCAACAGGGCTAATATTAGTAGCAGGAGAAATAACTACTGATTGCTATGTAGATATACCTAAAATAGCAAGAAAAACCGTAGAAGAAATAGGGTATGTTAGGGCTAAATATGGTTTCGATTCTGATACATGTGCAGTTTTAACATCTATAAATGAACAATCACCAGATATAGCGCTAGGAGTTGATAAAGCTTTAGAATTGAAAGAAAATTTATCAAATGATGAATTAGATAAAATAGGTGCAGGAGATCAAGGCATGATGTTTGGATATGCATGTAATGAAACACCTGAACTTATGCCTATGCCAATTTCACTTGCCCATAGGTTAGCAAGAAGACTTGCAGAAGTTAGGAAAAATGGCACACTTGATTATTTAAGACCAGATGGAAAGACTCAAGTCACTATAGAGTATCATGATGATTTACCTGTAAGAGTTGAGAATATTGTAGTTTCCACTCAGCATTCACCAGCAGTGACATTAGAACAAATTAGAGAAGATATAATTGAGCATGTGATAACTGAAATAGTACCGCCTACTATGATTGATGATAATACTAAAATATATGTAAACCCAACAGGGAGATTTGTCATCGGCGGACCAATGGGAGACGCTGGGCTTACTGGAAGAAAGATCATAGTGGATACTTACGGTGGATATGCAAGGCATGGCGGTGGAGCTTTTTCTGGGAAAGATCCAACAAAAGTAGATAGGTCAGCTTCCTACATGGCTAGATATGTAGCAAAAAATGTAGTTGCAGCTGGGCTTGCCGACAAATGCGAAGTTGCAGTCGCATATGCTATTGGAATTGCACATCCACTATCTGTAAATGTCGATACATTTGGAACAGGTAAAATAAGTGACGAGGAAATAGTGAAACTTATTAAAGAAAATTTTGATTTAAGACCTGCTGCAATAATCAGGGACTTGGATTTAAAAAGGCCAATTTACAGGCAAGTAGCTGCTTATGGACATTTTGGAAGAACTGATTTAGACTTAAGCTGGGAAAAAACTGATAAAGCAGAAATTTTAAGAAAAGCTCTTTAAATAAATCCCTCTCTTTTGAGAGGGATTTATTTTCGTCTTTGTTGTATAATATATAGTAGTAGAGGTTTATATGGAGGTAAATTATGCTCATAGAAGGCACTGTCGAAGAGATAATATTTAGAAACGAAGAAAATGGATATACTGTTGGAAGGCTTAATACATCAGATGGCCCAGTGACATTTGTAGGCAAGACTTTCTTCATAAAAAATGATCAATATGTTGAGTTAGAAGGAAATTTTATATATCATGACAAATTTGGAGAACAATTTGAATTTACTAGCCTAAAGGAGAAATTACCATCTACTTTAAATGGAATAGAAAGCTATTTATCATCTGGACTGATACCTCATATTGGGAAAGCTACTGCAAAGAAAATAGTAGACAGATTTAAGGAAGATTCATTGGATATAATTCAGTATAATCCACAAAGATTATTAGAAGTGGAAGGAATTGGCGAGAAAAAACTAATAAAGATAATGAAAGCTTTTGAAGAACAGAGAGAAATAAGGCAGATTGTAGTAGAACTTAAAGAATACAATATCTCAACCAATCAAATACTAAAAATCTATAAAGAATACGGCAGTGAAACAGTCAGATTAATTAAAGAGAATCCTTACAGACTTATTGAAGATATAAGAGGAATAGGATTTAAGATATCAGATGAAATCGCAAACAAAATAGGAATTGAAATGGACTCACCTTACAGAATAAAGGCAGGACTTAACTATATTATGCATGAAGCAATAGCAGATGGACATACCTATTTGCCTGAGAAAGAGTTAATAAAAAGAGCAGAGCATTTGCTTGAAGTGCCAAAGGGTAAAGTTATAGATGAACTAAAAAGTTTGTTGCTTGCTGATAATTTCGTTAAGATGAAGATCGATGAAGAAGATATTGTTTACTATGCTCCATACAATACGTTTGAAAATAATATAGCAAGAAAATTAGTAGAATTAAGCAATATAAAATTAGATGATATAGATATTGATGTAGAAAAAGAAATAAATGATATTGAAAGAAAATTCAATATAAAATTTGCTAAAAAGCAAAGAGATGCTATTAAAAGTTCTATAGATACCGGTGTAGTTGTCTTGACTGGTGGGCCCGGGACAGGTAAGACGACTATTATAAAAGCTATAATCGAGATTTATCAAAAGGAAAACAAAACTTTTGTATTAGCAGCACCAACTGGACGTGCAGCTAAGAGAATTAAGGAATCTACTGGCTATGAAGCAAAGACATTGCATAGATTGCTGGAAATATCATATGGTGATGATGGATTCAACTTTTTAAGAGATGATGAAAATCCTATTGAAAGTGATTTGATCATAGTGGATGAAGCATCCATGGTTGATATTTTAATTATGAACAATTTAATGGAGGCCATAAAACTTGGGACACGACTTATATTAGTGGGAGATATAGATCAACTTCCATCGGTTGGAGCAGGAAACATATTAAGGGATATAATCAATTCAAACATAATCAAAGTTGTTAAGTTAGATGAAATTTTTAGACAAGATGAAGAAAGCATGATAATTGTCAATGCGCACAGGATAAATAATGGATTAATGCCAATTTTAAATGAGAAAGACAAAGATTTCTTCTTTATAACAAAGAATTCACCAAAAGAAGTTTTAGAAGAGATAAAAGAGCTAGTGGTAGAGAGATTACCGAGATATTATGGCTTTGATCCAATAAATGACATTCAAGTTTTATCACCAATGAAAAAAGGAGATGTAGGAATAATTTCTTTAAATCAAAAACTTCAAGATGCATTAAACCCAGCTGATAAAAATAAAGCACAAAAAATATTTGGAAACTTTTGCTTTAGAATTGGCGATAAAGTAATGCAAATAAAAAACAATTATCAGATGAAATGGACAATAACAACAGAAGAAGGCAAAGAAGAAGGCGAAGGGATATACAATGGGGATATTGGAATAATAAAAGATATAGATGATGAAAATGAGATTATAAAGATCTTATTTGATTTTGAAAAAGAAGTAGAATATGATTTTAAAGATCTTGACCAATTAACTTTATCATATGCTATAACAATCCATAAATCCCAAGGAAGTGAATTCAGAGCTGTTATCATGCCGATCACATCTGGACCTAAGATGCTTTTAACCAGAAATTTACTTTATACGGGAATAACAAGAGCCAAAGAACTTGTGGTTTTGATCGGAGATAGAAGATACATTCATACGATGGTAAACAACGATCAAATAGAAAAGAGGTATTCATCCCTTGATAGAAAAATACAACAATTCTATAGTTACTTTTCTAAAGAAGGTACAAGTTATGATAGATAAATTTTTATTCCCAACAGAAAATGTATGCAGCTTCTGCAAAGATTATGATGAAAATTTAATATATGGGTTATGCGAAGAATGTAGAGATAGAATTGAAGAATTACATGCCAAGGTGAACTTAAAAACCGATTTTGTCGATGACTTATATGTTTCCATATTTTACAATAGATTTGCTAAAGATTTTATACATCAGTATAAATTTAATAATAAGAGTTATCTTTTTAAAACCTTTTCTTCATATATGAATAAGACTTTGTGTGAACTAGAAATATTTGATTACGACCTAATCATACCAGTTCCAATACATAGAAGAAAAGAGGCTATTAGAGGATATAATCAATCGTATTTATTAGCAAATGAAATAGCAAAATATAATAAAAAGCCGATATATAAAGATGTACTTATAAAAAGAAAATGGACTAAAGAACAAAATAAGCTAAATCTGTATGAAAGGAGACTAAATTTAAGCTCTTCTTTCATTGTAAAGAGAGAAAAGATAATATTAGACAAGAAGATACTATTAATAGATGATATTGTAACCACTGGAATGACACTCGAATTATGTAGTAAAGAATTAAAAGAAAATGGCGCAGATAAAATTATTGGGCTCTGTTTATCTACGCCTATAAGATGATTATTTTAAAAAGAAGTCGTATAGGAAACTAGTTTCTTTGTAAAATGAGACTCCGTTTTTTTTATAAAAGAGCAAAGTGGCATTAATTTCCCCACCTAAGATGATTATCATACTGATTATATAAAGCCAAATGAGAAATACAATAACTCCACCTAAGCTTCCGTATGTTACTGCGTAATTGCCAAAATTATTCACATAATAAGAGAACAATATAGATGCGATTATCCAACCTAATGTAGAAAATATAGAACCAAACAATGTAGACTTAAACTTAATTTTATTCTCTCTATTTGTGCTAGGCGTGTATTTGTACATGAGTGCAAATATTATTATCATATAGAGAATTGGTATAATAAACCTTAAGTATTGCCACAGATTTAAGAATAAAACTTCATTGCCAATAAATGCAAATATCCATTTTCCAAGCAATTCACCGACAACTAGCGTAACAAATACCATTACTATAAGGATCAATAAAGCGACTGTAAACAAAAGAGAAAGTAGCTTTCGTTTCAAATAAGATCTCTTTTCTTTAAAACCGTATGCAGCATTTATAGACCTCATTGTAACCATCATTCCGCCTGATGCAGTCCAAAGACCTGCTATTGCAGCTATTGATAAAAGGCCTTGACTACTGGATGTTGCAATATCTTTTACAAAGCCTTCAATTATATTAGTCACTTCAACTGGCAATAATTCTAAGAATTCTAGTGGCATTTCACCAGTTACAATTGGCGTAAGACTTAATACATTTAACAACACAATTAAGAAAGGAAATATTGAAAGCACTAGATAATACGCCATTTGTGCTGCATACCCAAATATATAGTCATTCCGCAACTTGTAGATAAAATGATCAAGTACAATAATTGGCTTATGAGTTAAAAGCCTATCAATAAGATTATTCAAAATTACACCAACTTTATTTTAGATATTTGTCAAACCAATTAGTAATCTCTTCTAATCTCTTAATTCTATGTTTTGGTTTGCCAGAACGTGATAGCTCATGATTTTCACCTTTAAACATTACTAGTTTAGATTCAACACCATGGTATTTTAATGAATTAAACATTTGAAAACCTTGGTCTATCCAACACCTATAATCTTCATTTGAGTGAATAAATAAAGTTGGAGTAACGACATTGTTAGCATATTTTAAAGGAGAATTATCCCACAATTTTTGCTGATTGTCCCAAGGATTTGTACCTACTTGATCTTGAACAAAATAATAGCCAATATCTGAAGTTCCAAAGAATGAAACCCAATTCGAGATGCTTCTTTGAGATGCTGCGGCCTTAAATCTATTTGTATGTCCAATAATCCAATTCGTCATATATCCACCATAAGAACCACCAGTTACACCAATATTTTCTTTATCTATATTAGGGTAGAGTTCAAGTATTTTATCTGTAAAAGCCATGATATCATCATAATCTATACTGCCATACTTACCTCTAATATCTGCAAATTCGTTTCCATACCCATCACTGCCTCTTGGATTTAAAAAGAAGACGAAATAACCTTTATTTGCCCAAACCTGCATTTCATGGTAATAAACACTGCCATAACAAGTTTTTGGTCCTCCATGGATATCCAATATGGCAGGGTATAATTTTGTTTCATCGTAGTCAACAGGCTTGATAACAAAACCATCAAGTGCAACATCTTGATTTTTAACATTTATATAAATTGGTTTTGAAACTGTTTTTTCTTCTACGACCCAAAGGTTAAAATCAGTTAAGGGTTTTTCGATCTCGGTTAAAACATATAGTTCTTGAAGGTATATATCCCTTAGCCCTGTAAAATATATTTTATCATTCACCACATCGAAATCGTCAATGGACCCGTTTGGTTGAGTTATTTTTTCTAATTTCCCATCTAAAGTCAATTTGTTTATAAATGAATTATATCCGCTGGTCGATACAAAATACAGAGCATCGCCATCAACTTTGAAATAGCGAGAACTTCCATACCTGCAGTCAGAGCCTACTGAATCTCCAATACCTTCATCAAAATTAAGAAGTATTTTACAATTTGAGCCATCACTATCCATTAAGTAAATGTCAAGATTTTGATTGATTCCATATTTTTTCATATCTGAGCCAAAGAAAACAATTTTGTCCAGAACAAATAAAGCACATCCATAGTTAAAGTCACGGAATGGAGATATTTTTTCTACTTCTAGACTATTCAAATCTAAAATATGGATGTCGCTAAACAAGTGCATCTTATCTGTGAAAGAAGAAGTTATCAATAAAGCTTTATCTTTTGATTCTGATAAATAGACCTGATGAACATTTGTAAACTCATCTGTTATTGGAATTAATTTATTCTCATCTTTAATATAATAATATAGTCGAGCCCTTTTTTTATTGGTAAAACCTTCTCCATTAGACCAAAAAGGAATTTCATCTAAAATTTCATAATCTGAAATTTCTTTTTTCTCTTTTATTTTTTTATCTAATTCTTCATCATTAAGAGATATAGTCTCGCCTAAACTTTGATCGTACATAGCTGTGAATAGATAATGATTCTCGTCAATCATATCGGTAGAAAATACATTTAAAGGCACACTAAAGATTCTATTAGCTTCGCCACCATCAATGTTTATCTCATAAAACACGGTAAGCGGATAGCCATTATCTACTTTTTCCTTATCTTTTTTATCTCGAATAGCTGTGAAAACAATATTTTTTTCATCTTTCCAAAAAAAACTTCGCTCCTCATTGAAACTGGTTAATTTTCTAATTTTATCATTATCATCAGAAATGTAAATATTAGATAAATACTTATTTTCTTCTAGATCCATGCTGCTTACAACAAAACCGCAGCATTTAGCGTTTGGAGAGATATTGATTGATGATATAAATTTAAAATCTGTAAAATCTTTTAACTCTAATTTTTTCATAATGACCTCCATTAATTATCAGATTTTTTTGGTGTAAATATTAATATATTATCCATCTTCCTCTTATCCCATTGATTAATAAAAGGAAGGCAGACTTTGCCAATAGGAGTGAGTAAAAGCTTTTTTCTATCATTGATTTCTATTAAACCAATTAAATTTAGAATGTACAAAAATGAAGATACTTGTTTTTCAAATTTAAATTCTTCATATAAATCTTCAAGCGACATAGGATATCTCATGATTTTGGTTAATATTTTAATTGACAAGTCTTTTAAATATTCAGCTTTTTTAATATCGATAGAAAAACAAGTTCTAATAAAGTCTATTTTAAAAATTTCTGACAACATAATCTGCATTTTTTCCTCTTGAGTCAATATTAGGTAATCTTCCACGATATCACTTGCTGTCAATTTATTGTCTTTTATCTCAAGTACTGCTAAGGATAAACCTAATGTCCTAAATATATCTAAAACATCTATACTTGATTTGAAATAATCACCAATTTCATACAAACCGAACATATAGTCCATTAAAATTAACTTATCGGCTTTCCTAACATTTTGCTTTTTGTCTGTTAGGGTCAAAGGATTTGAGATCAGATAAATCAAATATACATCAAAATCCTTAATGAAATCATCGTTTATAGTTGTGTCTAACTCAGATAGTTTGGATACAAGATAATTATCCTTGTAAAAATAGCTATCTTCAGTATGAATCTCATTAATAAACTCAAATCTATTTTCCCTTATTTTTCTAATTTGTTGCAGAGAAAGTGTGAAGTCTATAGTTTGATTTGATTTAAAGATGACATATTCAGTCAAAGCATCTAAATACAATAAGAAAGACTCACTAGAGACAATAAAACCATCATAAATTGCATCTCTAAATAGTTTAATCAGATCGACTTTGTTGATATCCCTCAAGCTCAACTCTTCAGGTTTTAAATAATAATCATATATTTCAAACAATTTGCTTATATATTTTTCTGAAATATTAGAGTCTCTTTTTGATACGATATATGACTGAAATTCTTCAATATCTTCGTATATGGACAATGCATCCTCTTTTGAAGCATTGAAATGTTCATATGCATTCATATAAAACATGTCATAGAATCTCAAACAATTGGTTTTTACATAATTTGAAAAAGAGAGGCTAAAGTCTTTAGATAACTCGTAGTTAAAGTCATAAAGAACTTCTTTAATGAAGTATGGAACTACAGATTTAGGAGCATATGTTATTTCACCAGAAAAAATATTATAACTTAAAACATTGTCTACCCTTGCTAAAAAATTATCTCCTTCTTTAAGAATTCGCTTTGCAGAAGGTTCAAGTATTTCTACAATATCAGCAGTGAATGCATTTTTTGCAACAATAATTTCATTTTTTATCTCCAATATTTCATACAGAGAAGGATAGGATTTTTTCTTTGCGATTAGTACTTCTTTTTCAATACTGCTAATTAAAAAGTTGTCATATAGGTATTTGTCTATGACTGTTTTACCTTTTTCATCTTTATAATCGCACATCAACCACATATTAAATGCGGTGCTTTCTTCATCTAATAAAAAAGGTGGATATTGAAGTGGAATTTTATTGAATAATTCTTCTTTGATTTTTTTAGCTCTAATATACTTTTCGAGATTTTTGTAAATATCGCTATTAATCTGCATCAGAACATCATAATTTAAGTTTTTCATTTATACCTCCAAATTAATAGTTTGATTCATATTTGATAAATTTTTTAAAAGTGATGAGATGTGATAATTATAAATCACGTCTTCTTTAGTTATCTCATTATCACATTTAAGAAACAATGTCATATTTAATAATTTCTCTATCGATGATTTGTTGCTTTCATTTAGACAACATTTACAATTTAGAGATTTTAAGGCTGCCAAATCAGTAAAAATAAGTTGCATCGCCCTTAATTTCGCTAAATCATCGTCAATTAATGTTTTATTCATAAAATTATATCGTTTTTCATCTTTAGCCAATTCATAAGTTGATTCTAATTTATCCAGTTTAGATTTAAATCTTGAAAGATCAAAATTGTTTCTTCCTGTAATTATATCATAAAGTATGTCTTTGATATCGTTTTTCATACTTGAGAAGATTAGATCAAATTGCTCATCGCTATGTGGAGCAGAGATTGAATAATTTACTAATACTCCTACGATTATACCCACAGATGTATCAAGAACTCTATTAATTGCATACGTTATCATTTCTGTATCCCTATTCATATAAACGGCAATAAAAACCATAGCAGCAAGAGAAATAGCTTTTTTCCAATTTAAAAGATTTAATATGTGAATTACTATTATTATTCCAATACCCATAAAAAAATAATTGATGGGGAAAATGTAATTCATGACTAAAGCAACAATTGCTCCAGTAATAGTTGCCAACATTCTATTTTTACCTGATTGAAAGGACTCTGAAACACTAGATTGCATCGTGCTAATTGCACCAAGTCCAACAAAAAGAGGAGAATATAAACCTAATTTGTCGGCAATAAACATGCCTAAAGAGACAGCTATACCGGTTTTAATTGTTCTCATTCCAATTTTATATTTATCTAAAAACATAAATAACTCCTTCAAAAAAGTTTCTACTAATATTATAACATTTAAATATAATTATCAAGATATTAATCCACAAATAAAAACAGATAAATATAAGTTTTCCACAAAACAATCCACATTATCCACAGATAAAACAAGACATATCCACAGAATTAACAACATATTTTCCACAAATCATTAATTAGCTGTTTAAATTATAAATCATTGTTTAATACATATCCTTTTTAGGTATAATATAATTAAATAATATAAGTAATGACTTATCTGAAAGGAGCTGGGTTTATGAAAATAAATTTTACTGGAAAGAATATGGAGGTATCAGATGCTTTAAAATCTGTAACTGAAAAAAAGCTCAGTAAATTAAATAAGTATTTTCAAAATGACTTCGTTGGGAATGTAACTTTTAGCACTGAAAAAAATAGAAAAATAATTGAAGTTACCATAAACCTTCCTGGGACAATTTTGAGAGCCGAAGAAGCAAGTGATGATATGTATGCATCTATCGACAAAGCTGTAGATGTATTAGAAGCACAAATGAGGAAACATAAAACCAAATTACAAAAGAGATACAAAAGTGGAGAAACTATTAGATTTGAGAACTTACCTACATTAGAAGAAAATGAAGAAGATAAACCGAAATTAGTGAGGACAAAGAAATTTGTATTAAAGCCAATGACGACAGATGAAGCTATATTGCAAATGGAATTGCTAAGACATAATTTCTTCATTTTCATGGATGCAGAAACAGAAGCAGTAAATGTTGTATATAAGAGAAAAGATGGGAACTACGGATTAATAGAACCAGAAATTTTATAAAACAAAGATCAAACAGGGGAAACCCTGTTTTTTTTAGGCTCTTTGTCAATTGTTGGGGTGGGATTTTCTTAAATCCCGCTCCATTACTATTTTTACCCTTATTTT
>DAONLG010000052.1:0-10801 GCA_035406565.1 Soehngenia sp. | reverse complement strand
CAAGATCAGCAGCAGATCATATGTTTGGAAAATCTGCTGACAACATGGGAGTCATAGGATCATCAGCAATAAAATTGTTTGATCTAAATGCTGCAGTAACAGGATTGACAGAAAACTCAATAAAAAGCAACAACCTAGGCATTACCTATGATTCGATAATGATTATCCCAAATGACAAGGTGGGGTTAATGCCAGATGTTAATCCAATGCACTTTAAGCTTATTTTTGAAGTGCCAACAGGAAGAATACTAGGAGCTCAAGCAATTGGAAAAGGAAATGTGGATAAGAGAGTTGATATAATAGCAACTTTAATAAGATTTAATGGAACATTATATGATTTAAAGGAAATGGAATTATGCTATGCTCCACCTTTTAGTACAGCTCGTGATGTAGTTAATATAGCTGCACTAGTAGGGATAAATATATTAGAGAATAATTACAGACAAGTTCATGTGTCAGAAGTAAGAAACTTAGTTGAAAGTGGAGCTTATATTATAGATGTTAGAGAGAAAGAAGAGTATGAAGAAGGGCATATAGTAAATGCAGTCAACATACCACTAAGTGAAATACGAAATAGAACTAATGAAATACCTACAGATAGACCAGTATATTTACATTGCAGATCATCGCAGAGATCTTATAATGCACTTACTGCATTACAACACCTTGGATTTAAAAATTTATATAATATTTCTGGAAGCTTCATGGGAATATGTTTCTATGAGTATTTCAATGATGTAACTACAAATAGAAAACCTATAGTTACTAAATACAATTTTAAGTAAACAGATAAATTAGATGTCGCTAGTTATATATATAACTAGCGACAAAGAAAGGTGAAATCATGCAAGGAGTAAAAAAATCCCGATTAAGCAAAATAGATGTTTTTTCTATTGTTTTGGGCTCTATCATTGGATGGGGTTCTTTTATGCTGCCTGGAAGTAAATTTTTAATAGAAGCTGGTGTCATAAATACTACAATAGGTATTTTTAGTGGGGCATTGTTTATAATAATAATCCAAGGGAGTTATTATATAATGCTCCAAAATCATGATGAAGAAGGCGGAGAATTTTCTTACACTTATCAAAATCTTGGACAAAGGTATGGGTTTTTAGTGGGCTGGTTTCTAAGCATAGCATATCTCACTATAATTCCTTTAAATAGCACTGCCTTTCCATTGGTTGTAAATAAGATATTTGGGAGTCTATTTCAATTTGGCTATTTGTATGAAATTGCTGGATATAAAGTATATCTTGGAGAAATATTACTTTCTAGTTTTATCGTGATCTTGTTTGCTTATATTAACATCAAGGGCATCAAAGATTCTGCAAAAGTACAAAATTTCATAATTCTATTGCTCGTAATTTTTGTTTTTACAGTATTTATAGCAACTTTATTTAAATCAGATAAATCAAAATTTCTTAACAATTATATAAATAATTATAGTTTTGACATAAAACAGATTCTTAGGATATTTGCGATAACACCATTCCTATTTATTGGATTTGACAATATTCCACAGATATTTCTGGAGTTTGATTTTGATGCGAAAAAAGCATCGAAAATTGCAGTTATTTCTATTTTTGTTGGAGCCATGATTTATGCTATATTAAATTTAACAACAGCTTTGATGTTTTCTCCTAAAGAGGCACATGAACTCGATTGGGCGCTAGGCAGAGGAGTATTAGATAACTTGGGAATTATATTTTTTCTTATGTTGACAATTGCATTAACTGCAGCAGTCACTTCTGGCATCAACGGTTTCATGATATCAACAAGCAAGCTCCTTGGCTCTATGGCTAACTACAACATAATACCTAAGAGTTTAGGAAAAGTTAACGATACAGATGTGTTTAGAAATGCAATTATCTTTGCAACTCTTATTAGTTTGATAGCACCATGGTTTGGGAGAGAAGTCATACTTTGGATTGTAGACATGTCATCACTTGGGGCAGCAATAGCATACTTTTTTGTAAGCTTTATTTCGAGAAGATTAACGACATCTAAAATATTTAAAATAATTAGTTTACTAGGAATGCTATCTTCTGCAATAATAGTTTTACTGTTATTAGTACCATCTTCACCAGCTTCATTAGGTAAAGAATCAATGATTGCATTGGTGATGTGGATTATACTAGGGTTGGTATTTTATTTTAGAGTCACAAAAAGAAAAGCCGCATGATAATTCATGCGGCTTTAAATTACATACCTAGAAGTTCTTCAACAGGAGTATAGGACATATTAAATGCATCTGCTACAGACTTATAAACTATTTTTCCGCCTATTACATTTGCACCTTTTCTCAATGGTTCTTCATCTATTAGAGCTTTCTTCCATCCCTTATTAGCAATTCTAACTGCATAAGGTAAAGTTACATTTGTCAAAGCAAATGTTGAGGTTCTTGGAACAGCTCCTGGGATATTTGCAACAGCATAATGTATTACATCATGTTTAACAAATATTGGATCAGCATGTGTAGTTGGGTGATCTATAGTTTCAACGCTTCCGCCTTGATCTATAGCAACGTCAACTATTACACTCCCTGGTTCCATTTGTTTAACCATTTCTTCTGTTATCAATTTAGGAGCTTTTGCTCCAGGAATTAAAACAGCACCTACTACTAAATCTGCTGTTTTAACAGCTTGGGTTAAATTGTAGTTGTTTGAATACAATGTTTCAATACTTCCCATAAATACTTCATTTAGATATCTCAATCTGTCTACATTTATATCTACAACAGTTACTCTTGCGCCAAGACCAACTGCTCTTCTAAGTGCTGCTGTTCCAACTATACCAGCACCTACAATAACTATATGAGCTGGAGGAACGCCTGTAACACCATCAACTAAAACACCTTTGCCACCTTTTGATTTTTCAAGATAAACTGATCCCTCTTGAATAGCCATTCTACCAGCTACTTCACTCATAGGTGTCAATAAAGGTAGAGATCTATCTGGATTTTGTACTGTTTCATATGCTATAGCTACTACACCTGAATCAACAAGTGCTTTTGTCAATTCTTCATCAGCTGCCAAATGAAGATATGTGAATATAATTAAATCTTTTCTAAAATACTTATATTCAGAAGGAAGTGGCTCTTTAACTTTCATTATCATATCTGCTTGTTCCCAAACCATCTTTGCTTCAGGGAGTATTTCTGCTCCTTGTGCTTTATATGCTTCGTCACTAAATCCTGAACCTAAACCAGCATTTGTTTCAATTAACACTTTGTGCCCAGCTCTCACAAGTGCATCAACACCAGCAGGTGTCATAGCTACACGGTTTTCTTGAGCTTTTATCTCTTTTGGGACTCCTACAATCATTTATAAAGCCTCCTTTAATATTATAATAACGTTTGCTTTAATTATAACACATTTTGAATTATTTGTAATTAAATTAAAAATATTTTATTAACAATTTATTTTGTGCAACTAATTAAGTAGTTTTTCCAGGTATGGTCTAATAAAGCGAGTTAAAGATGTAGCAACTACAACACCACAAGCTATGGCAATAGCAACAAAGATTGATTCTACACCAGTGCTAAGAGCATTTGACAAATCGTTATTTAATATATGAAACATTGTATAATATATTCCATAACCAGGTACAAACGGTATTATCCCTGGTATGATGAATAATGTAGCTGGCTGTTTATGATATATTGCCAGGATTTCACCTATTAATCCTACAACTAATGATCCTATCAAAGGTGGAAGTATAAAGTTCGTGCTAGCCATTTGAACATAGAAAAACACTATCCAACCAACCATACCATTTATGCTTGCCAAAAAAATTGATCTTCTAGGAATATTAAAAATAATAGCAAATCCAAAAATACTAAAAAAAGAAAGTATAACTTGTACTATAAAATTCATAACAAACCTCCTCGTATAATATGTTTAGAATCACTTTTTACTAAGTGTTCTAAGCATATTTTTATATCTAAAATGCAATTTTTAATTGAGATATCCTGATGTTATAATAAAACAAAGAATAGTTAGCGAAGGATAATTCTTGGCCTCCTTGCAAAACCAAATGGTTATTGCCTCTATAGCATGCTTCCTGACTTAGCTAAATAAACGAAAATGAAATTTGCAATGCTATACCTACGCCAAATGCTAGGGCTATAGCTATAAATATCGCTTCCAAAATTTTCGCACCACCTGCTATCAACTCTCCTGATATTAAATCTCTAATACCATTAGTTAGAGCTACTCCGGGAACTAAAGTCATTAATGGCCCTATGATAATTCGATTATAATCTATATTAAATCCGAAAAATTTAAATACATAATAGGAAAACACTCCAATTGTAGCAATCAAAAACCCACCTATTATATTTTTTATAAAAAAGTTAGGCTTGAATTTTGAAAGCTTGTCTAATATTAAGCCCACAGAAAGTGAAGCTATAAAAGCAATTATAGTTTCTGAAAATTTACCTCCTGTTAAGCCCGTAAAAAGGCCACCAGCTAAACCTGTAAAAACCATTGTAGTTTTTTTTGAAAACTTAGGGATATCAGTTAAACTCATTAATAGTATATCTAGTTCTTCATCAGTTAAGTTGTTTTGGGTATATATCCTCGAAAAAGAATTAGCTCTTGATATCGCCTCTAAATCGAGTCTTGATGATTGTATCCTTTCCAATCGTGTTATAGAACTTGTAGGGGACTTTGTACTGACAATTATACCTGTGGGCAAAACGAAAACATCTACTTTTGAATCTATTTTTGATGATATCATTCGCTCTATCGTTTCCTCAACTCTATATATCTCAGCTCCACTTTCAAGCATCATTTTCCCAACATTTATTGCAAGATTAATTACAAAATTTTCATCATTAGTTTTCATATTAACACCTTTCCATAGATTATATTGCTATTTTATCATAACTCGTAAAATTTGATAACAATAAGGAATTATTTTCTTATAAAGGTTAAAAAAAGATAATAATCACCGATATTTATTTTAAGCAAATACTGTTATCTTAAGGGGGATTCGTATGCAAATTTTTAATAAATCCATAAGAAAGAGGATTACAAGTGGGTTTTTGTTGATTACATTATTTACTCTGATATTGGGATCACTAGCAATTTGGAGTATATTAGAGGTACAAAATAACGATGATAAACTCTATAGAGAAAATACAGTTCCCCTAGGAGAATTGGTGATGATTGTAGAGTCTTATCTGTCTATGCAAAGCGAAATAAAAGATGTGATAATCGTAGGTCAGATGGCAGTAATAGATGAGGCATCTATACAGAAGAAAAATTCGCAATTTGACAAGCTTTTAGAAAACTATTCTAATACAGCATCCACTAAAGAAGAAAAGGAAATAATTAGTTCACTAAAAAGCTATAAAGCAGAATATGATGAACTTATGAAAAAAGTAATAGACTTATCAAAGGCAAATAAACCTAATGAAGCAAGAGTCTTGATGTATGGCCAAGGCGGAGAACTCAATAAAAAAATAACTGATGCATATACTAAGCTAATGACAATCAACGTAAATAAAGCGAGAATAACTTCCGAGAGCAACACAAAATATGCACAAAGAGATCTACTTTTGACTGTTATTTTATTAATATTATCCATTGTATGCTCTGTAGTATTAGGTTATAAGATTTCCAATGATATAACTAAACCAATTAAATATCTTGAAAACGCAACATCTTTAATGGCCGAAGGAGATTTTGGGTTTCAGTTAGGCAATAATTATGATAATCGCAAAGATGAAATAGCTAATCTGATGCAAAATTTTAAAAAAATGTTTGAGAAAATCAGTTCTTTGCTAAAAGAATTTGAAGCGGCGGTAGAAGAAACTACAGCTTCTAGTGACAGATTAACTAATGAGATAGCGATAGTTTCAGAGCAGGGAATTAACATAAATAATTCAGTAAATCAAATTGCAGCTGGCATGCAGGAAACAAGTGCTTCAGTGGAACAAGTAGCATCATCTTCTGAAACAATAGCTACAAAAGCTAAAGAATTAGTAGCAAAGGCTCTAATGGGGGAAGAAAAAGGAGAAGAAATAGAGAACCGAGCAAAAGAGATGAAAGATTCAGCTGCAAAATCCAAGAAAAATGCTAGAGAAATATATTTAGACAAGCAAAAGTCCATAAAAAAATCGATTGAGGAAGTAAAAATAGTTGAGGAAATTGAAAAAATGACTGATGTAATTTCGGAAATTGCTGGTCAAACAGATCTGTTAGCTTTAAATGCTGCTATTGAAGCAGCGAGAGCAGGTGAAGCCGGAAGAGGTTTTTCTGTAGTTGCTGATGAGATTAGAAAGCTAGCTGAACACTCTGAAGAAGCAACATCAAAGATAAAGCAATTAATAACAAAAGTAAATCAATCAGTAGACAGCTTAGCTGATAGCACTAAAGAGATTTTAAGATTTGTTGATGAAGATGTAACAAATGATTATGATAGATTAGAAAGTACAGGCAATTTGTATTTTGAAGATGCTCTATTCGTAAAGGAATTGACTAAAGATTTTTCTTTAGCTACAACAGAGATTTCTCTGTCTGTAGATGAAATAGGCTCATCCATTGAATCCGTTGCAGCAGTTATAGAAGAGTCAAATGCATCTGCACAAGAAATAAGTCTTGGAAGTGACGAGACCTCAAGATCATTAATTGAAATTGCAAATAAAGCAAAAGAACAAAAGGAATTGGCAAAAAGATTAAGAAAAATTCTCGAGCAATTTAAGATTTAATTATGAAAATAATATTGAATTGCAGAGCGATTAAAAAATATTTCATATCAACTTAAAAAATAATTTAGATTTCAAATTTAAGGAATTGGAGGACAATATGGAACAATATATAATTTTCAAATTAAACAATCAAAAATATGCTATTGAAATTAGCAGAATTGACAGGATAATTGATTATAATGAACCTAAGCAAATACCAGAAACTTTTGACTATGTACTTGGAGTAATAAAATATGATGATAGGATATTGCCAATCATAGATTTAACGAAGAAATTGTATAATACAAATGTCACAATTGATACTAAAAGCAAGGTCATAGTTACTACATGGAAAGATAGAATGCTTGGGTTCTTAGTGGAAGATATAGAAGGCATACAAAGGTTTACTTCTGATCAAATTGAAGAGAATCATGAACAATATGAAATATCAAAAAAATATATTGCAGGGTTTATTAAACTAGAAGATGACATTGTCATTATTTTAGACACGCAACAACTTTTTGATTATGAACAAGAAGAAGATATATTAGATATAGAAGAAAAATTTGATGAAATAAACGATGAAAATGAGGAATAATTAATGGTAGAAACTATAAAAGTTGGGATATCAGACTATAAGATATCTACATCACCTAATATATTAATGACTTTAGGTCTTGGTTCATGCGTAGGGATTGCCATATATGATACGATTCATAAAGTAGGAGGACTTAGTCATATTCTATTACCAGATAGTTCTAGCTTTACACGAAATATAAAGGATGAAAAGTTTGCAAATTTAGCTATTCCAAAGATGGTAAAGGAAATGAAAAAAAGATATACTAATATGAATTTAATCGCAAAGATTGCAGGTGGCGCAAGCATGTTTGAATTCAATATAAATGGATCTGAGAATGGCATTGGTGAGCAAAATATTGTAGCGGTAAAAAGGATACTTGATAGCCTTGATATACCATTGGTTTCAAGCCATACTGGAGGAAACTCAGGTAGAACCATGATAGTAGATTTAAGCGATTTTAAGGTAACTATTAGGTGCGCTAATAGCGAAATTATAATAATATAAGGTGTTGATCAGCATAATGATAAGACTGTTAATTGTAGATGACTCAGCATTTATGAGAAGAATTATCTCAGATATGCTTAAGGATATTAAAGAAATTAATATAGTTGGCATAGCTAGAAATGGCAAAGAAGCATTAGAGATGATACCCAAATTGAATCCCGATGTTGTGAGTTTAGATGTAGAGATGCCTATTATGAATGGGATAAAAACCCTTGAAATAATAAGAGAGAAGTATAAGATACCAGTTATAATGCTCAGCTCAAATACAAATTCAGAAATAACTATTGAAGCTTTAGAGAAGGGTGCATTCGATTTTATAGAAAAGCCAACAAATATCAACGAAAATATTGAGGAACTAAAAAATGATTTGGCAAGTAAGATAATAGCAAGTGTACTGCAGAAAAAAGAAAAAGAAGATTCTAAAACTCAGCAATTTAGTAAAAAAAGTTTAAGAAATAATAACATTCACATAAAAGCTATAGCAATAGGAGCCTCAACTGGTGGCCCAAAAGCTTTGGTGAGTTTAATAAAAGAATTACCAAATGATTTAGGTGTTCCTATTTTTATCGTTCAACATATGCCAGCAGGATTTACTACGTCATTAGCTTCAAGAATGGATATGGAATCAAAATTAAAAGTTGTAGAAGCAAAAAATGAGATGATAATACAAAAAAATGTAGTCTATCTTGCACCTGGGGATTATCACATGACAGTGGATGATAAAAAAATAAAATTAGACAAACGAGAAAAAATAAATGGAGTTAGGCCGTCGGTGGATTATTTATTTGAGTCGGCTGCAGAGGTCTACGCTAATAACCTTTTAGGAATAATCTTAACTGGTATGGGGAAAGATGGATCTTTGGGGATGAAAAAAATTAAAGAGCTTAATGGATACAATATAGCTCAAGATAAAGAGAGCAGCACTATTTTTGGGATGCCACAAAGTGCTATCAAGTTAGGAGTAGTAGATGAAATTCTAAGCTTAAATGAAATTTCCCAAAGAATTATAGAACTATTGAGGTGAGATTATGGAGAAAGAATTTAATTATTTTTATGATTTTGTATATAGGGAACTCAACTTAAATTTAAACTCATATAAAGATGCCCAAATGCAAAGGAGAATACTTTCTGTTATGAGAAAATCTGGCGCAAAAGATATGATAGAATATGCTAAATTAATTAGCAAGGATGAAAAGATAAAGAAAGAATTTATTGATCAGGTCACAATAAACGTCACTGAATTTTTTAGGAACAAAGATATGTTTGAACAATTAGAAAAGATAATTGTAAATAACACTAGTAAGAATTTCAACAAACTAAAAATATGGAGTGCAGCATGTTCAAATGGTGCAGAGCCATACAGTATAGCAATTATGCTCGATAGAAACAACTTACTTAATAAATCTGAAATAATTGCAACAGATATAGATAAAGAAGTTTTATCAAAAGCAAGAGATGGAAAATACAAAGATACAGAACTTAAAGGATTAGATGATTATATACTAAGCAAATATTTTACAAAGGATTCAGATCAATATAAAATATCAGAAAACTTACGTAGAAAAGTTAATTTTAAAAGACACGACCTATTATTAGATAAATACGAAAAGGATTGCCATTTGATAGTTTGCAGAAATGTTACTATTTATTTTAAATCAGATGTTAAAGACGAGGTTTACAAAAAATTTAGTGAATCATTAGTAAGCGGAGGGATACTTTTCATAGGAGCTACTGAAGGGATATACAATCCAAAAGAATTTGGTCTTAAAAAGGTTGCCACATGTATTTATGAAAAAATGTGATATAGAGGTGAATGGTTAAGTGGATGACAACAGCAAATACAAAGAATTATTTTTTGAAGAAACAGAAGAGTACTTACAGTTATTGAATGATAATATGCTCAGAATAGAACAAAACATTAATGACATATCTTCTTTGGAGGAGATGTTTAGAGCAGCCCACACTTTAAAGGGAATGGCTGCAACTATGGGATATAAGTCAATGACCGATTTAACTCATAGAATGGAAAGCCTATTGGGGTTATTAAAAAGTGGAGAAAGCTTTGAAGATAACAATATCATAAATTTAATCTTTAGATGTTTAGATAAGCTAACTGAAATAGTAGAAGATTTAAGGAACAATAAAGATGACACTTATGTGAATGATCTAATTGAAGAACTTGAACAGATTATCAATAAAGATAAAGTAATAAAAAACACTAAAAAAGAAAGTGATTTGACGGAATTTAAATTATCTGATACAGATGAAAATGTAATTAAAAGTGCTTATGAAAAGGGTTATAATGCATTCGTAATTGACATCACAGTTGACGATGGCTGCTTGTTAAAAGGGCCAAGAGCATATCTGGTCATAAATAATTTAGAAAAAATAGGAGATGTAATATATACTAATCCAGACGCACAAAGCATAGAAAATGGAGAATATGATAAAAAATTTAGGCTAATTTTATTAACTAAAGAAAATATAGAAGATATAAAAGAAAAAATAGAAAATATTTCAGAAATTGAAGATGTCGATATTCTTGAAATACAGCCGAATTACACATCAGAAACTAATAAAAATTCTGAAACTGCAAAAACTCAAAACAAAAAAGATAACAACAAGCCTGAAACTAAACTTACGAGTAACAACAATTTAAACCAATCAATTAGAGTTGACATACAGAAATTAGATAGCTTTATGAATTTAGTTTCGGAACTAGTGATTTATAGAACAAGGCTAGAAGATGTTGCTAAGAGGACAGATATCAGCGATATCGATGAACCTTTAAGCCATGTTGCAAGAATTACATCAGAACTTCAAGATCTTGTATTAAAGATAAGAATGCAGCCTGTGAGTGTTGTATTCAATAGATTTCCAAGAATGGTAAGAGACTTATCAAAAGAGCTAAACAAGAAGATAAATCTAGTCATAGAAGGCGAAGAAACTGAACTTGATAGAACTGTCGTTTCTGAATTAAGTGAACCTCTTATACATTTAATTAGAAATGCTGCTGATCATGG
>DAONLG010000051.1:0-10929 GCA_035406565.1 Soehngenia sp. | reverse complement strand
TTTTACAAATGGTACATTGATTACAAAGAGGTTGCTAAAAAAATATCAGAAGTTGCTGATTTTGCACCAGGTATTTCAATTGAAGGATTTGAGAAGGCTACTGATTTCAGGAGAGGGAATGGTACTTATAAAAAGGTACTTCAAGGAATGGATAACCTCAAAGAGGCTGGGGTTATTTTCGGAACATCCATATGTTATCACCATTATAACTATAAGGACATTGTTTCTGAAGAATTCATTGATTTTTTAATAGATAAAGGAGCTTTCTTTGTATGGCTATTCACATATATGCCAATAGGAAAAGATGCTAATATTGACCTTTGTGTAAGGCCAAATGAAAGAGCTTTTATGTATTCTGAAGTTCATTCTTTAAGAAACGAAAAGCCAATATTTTTGATGGATTTTTGGAATGATGGTGAATATGTTAATGGATGCATAGCTGGAGGTAGGCAGTATTTTCATATTAATGCTCACGGAGATGTAGAGCCTTGTGCATTTGTTCACTACTCAGATACAAATATTAAAAATATATCTTTGATTGAAGCTTTAAATTCCAACATATTTAAAGCTTATCAAAAAAGACAACCATTCAACGAAAATCATTTGAGACCATGTCCTATTCTTGATAATCCAAATTATATAGTAGAAATTGTCAATGAAAGTGGTGCCGTATCGACTCAACCGATTGATCAAGAGAAACCAGAAGAACTTTTTAAAAAATGTGCCAATATAGCAGATAATTGGGCAAATGTTGCTGATGATATATGGTATAACAAAAAAGCCAAAGTAAATAAATAGTTTAAAACAACCCTATTTAAAAGGGTTGTTTTTTTGTTCATCAACTTTTTCGTATACTTTTTGCTTGATTTCAATAATTTGATTTATTAGATTTTCAAGTTTGTCTTTTGTTAATTTAGGATAGATTTTTATTAAATATATCTGTCTGTTTTTTATTCTTGTAGCTAAATTAGAAATTCTATTGTTTAATAATTCATCTTGTAGTTTCTGTAAATTTAATTCACTAGCTATATTTCTTAATTCCATCAAAATGTTTTTCAATTCTATTAGAGAACTGATAGTTAAAGTTACATCAACTACAAACGCAACTAATAAAATATTGTGAATTATTACTAATGAAGGTAGACTAAAGTTTGATAGAAACATCTCTATTGTAGGTTGTATAAATTGCATTAAGATTAATGTCGCAATTCCCCATAGAATCGAGAACTTAAGTGATATGTACCCTTTTATATTGAATTTGTCATCACTATAGTCCCACCACCTATTGCCAAATAATTTTTCTAAAATTATGCCAGTTACGAGTTCAATTAAAGAAGCTAATATTGCTCCAGCTAAGAATATTAAAATCGGGTTATGAGGTAATCTATTTAATAAAATAATCATAGTAATTGCACCCGTGCCATATATAGGACACCATGGACCATTTAAAAACCCTCGGTTAATAAATTTCTTTTCAGTATATAAATGAAATAGCACTTCTGAAATCCAGCCAAGTATTGAATAAATAATAAAATAGAAAAAATAATAAAAAAATATCTCTTTATAATCCATGTCATCCCTCTTATCAAATAGTGTTTTTAATTACCCTGATTTATTTTATATTATTTGTATATTTTAACTATAGTTTGAATATATTGTTCGCCTACCCATAATACTACAATATTTGGTAAAAATTATCAATATATCAATATAGCTATGAAAATATAGTATCATTCTTTGGATATTATATAATCGCTTAACGCTTTTAATTATGGGTATACTAAATATGAATAAATATAAATGGAGGTATAATTATGTTTAAAGGAAAAGTTGCTATTGTTACAGGTGCTAGTGGCGGTATAGGCAGTGCAGTCGTAAAACAGCTCAGTGAAAATGGCGCAAAACTTACTCTTGTAGGAACGAGCCAAGATAAATTAAATAAGTTAGCAAAAGATTTAAATTTAAAGGAAGGAGAATTTATTGCTGTCCCTGCAGATGTCTCAAAAGAAGCAGATGTCATAAATTATGTGGATAAAACTATTGAGGCATTTGGACAAATAGACATACTAATAAACAATGCAGGTTATGAAAGCAAAGTTACGCCTATAGTTGACACACCAATGGATGATTTTAGAAAAGTAATTGGAATAAATGTAGAAGGAATATTCAATGGTATGAAATATGTTCTTAAACACATGATTCCAAGAAAATCAGGGGTGATTGTAAATACTGCTTCTGTTGCTGGCTTAATGGGTTCTCCTGGACTATCTGCATATACAGCAAGTAAGCACGCAGTCGTAGGTTTAACTAAAACGGCAGCACTTGAGGTTGCTCAATTTGGTATAAGAGTTAATGCTGTTGCCCCCTCTCCAGTTGATAACAGAATGATGAGATCAATAGAAGATGCAATCACTGGCGGAAAAGGAGAATTGGCTAAAAAAGAGTTTGAGAAAAATATTCCTCTGGGAAGATATGCAACTAATGAAGATATTGCTAATATGATAATATTTTTAGCATCTGATAAGGCTTCATTTTTAACAGGTGGCATTTATAGAGTTGATGGTGGTATGGGAGCAAAATAAAGCACTGTTTAAACAGTGCTTTTTTTGCTATTGCATTATTTTATTATGATAGATAAAATATAATTGAAAATTATTATGACATAGGAGAATCATTATGAACTTAATTTCCATTCTAAAAATTAATAAAATAAATGAAGATTATTTTAATTATATTGATACAGTTTATGACTTGATCAACCACACTAAAGTAAAATCCATGAATGATTATATACAACATGGTGATGTAACTACTTTAAATCACTGTTTAAATGTTTCTTATAAAAGTTTTTTGATAAGCAAAAAATTAAACTTAGATTGTAATTCATGTGCTAGAGCTGGTCTTTTACATGATTTTTTCTTGTATGATTGGCATAATCACGAACCAATGGATAAACTTCATGGTTTTGCACATCCACTTATTGCTTTAAAAAATGCTGAAGAAAATTTTCAGCTAAATGATATAGAAAAAGATATAATAAAAAAGCACATGTGGCCATTAACCTTAAAGGTTCCCAGATATAAGGAATCATTTATTGTATGTTTTGTAGACAAATACTGTTCGCTTTCTGAAATAGTCATTAGTAACCTAAACAAAATTTACAGTTGGGCTTTAGTCAGAAAAACATTTGTAAATAATTTACTAAAGTCTAACTAGATTCTGAATTTGTAACCATAGTTACAGAAGCAATTACAATTAAAGCTCCAAATAATTGAATGCCACTTAGCTTTTCATCATATATTATATAGCTACTAATAAAAGTTACTACAGGAACTAAATTCAAGAATATAGCAGAAACTGATACAGATGTATTATTTAGAGCATACAGATAAATATAATTTGCTAAAGCTGAACAAATTATTGCTAAAAACAAGAAATTGGTTAAAATATTCAGATTTAATAGCTCCCATTTGACATCTTCAAAAAATAGAAATGGGATAAACCCAATACATCCTATAACGCTTTGATAAAAAGCAATGGTTATATCAGAATATTTTTGAAATAATGGCTTAGTTACTATCAGATAAATTGCAAAAGAGATTGCAGATAAGAACATTAGAATATAGCCAATTATACTCCCTCCTTCTAGCTTTGCCCCAATCACTAGAAATACTCCAAATATGGATAATATTATTCCAAGTAGAGTAATAGTATTCATCTTTTTCTTTAGTATAAATTTTTCAATTATAGCTGTGAAAACTGGTAACATTGCGACTATGATCGATGCGTCATTTGCGCTTATTCTCATCAAACCATTATTCTCAAAAATGTAATAGATAGTTATACCTGTTAACCCCGCTACAATCAACAGCGGAAAATCCTTTTTATCAATTTTCTCATTTATGCCTAATTTTTTCATCAATACAAATTGAATTACACCTGCGATTAAAAATCTATAAAATGCCAAACTAACTGGTGGAAAAACAGTTAGTGATATTTTAATGCTCAAAAAAGATATCCCCCATGCTATAACTGTCATTGATAAAAAAACAATAGATATTATTTTCTTATTTCCCATTATCACATTCTCCCTGATTTTAATATTGAAATCAAAAGCCAAAACCCTAAAATACCTGCAAATATATACCCACCAAGTCCTAATATTGATATGTCCATAATCTTTGGCCCAATATTTCTATGAAGTATAAGTGAAGAGCTAAGGATTATTGCGGAAACTATAATAGCAAAAACAATTCTATTAACCATCCTATTTGTTTCGCTAATTATTTCATCAAGATCTTTAACATTTAAACCCAATTTAGTATCGTCATTATTAATCTTTTCAATTAATTTATGCAAAGATACAGGTATCTTCAAACCTGCCTTATATGCTAAATAGCTTTCCATTAAATTTGCCTTAAACTCTTTTTTTAGATTTTCACTGTTCATTAATCTAGACTTTACATATGGAATTACTATATCCATCATTGTTATAGTAGGATCCAATATAGCTACAAGGCCCTCCACAGTTAGTAGGCTTTTAGAAAAAATTACCATATCTTTTGGCATTTTTATATGATTCTTCTTTGCCACATTAAAAATTTGTTCCATTATTTCAGATAGCTCAATCTCTTCTAGTGAACTTTCAATGTATTTGTTATATATTACTGAGATATCTTTTTTTAAGTTTAATTTATCTATATCTGCATTAAAATCTCCTATCCTAATAACAGCTTCAGTCATCATATCTAAATCCTTCAATGCAATAGCGGTTAATAAAGTATTGAACTTCCTTCGCAAGCTATTTTCTAAAAATCCCATTATTCCAAAATCAAGATATGCTATCTTGTTTTTATATATCATCAAATTTCCAGGATGAGGATCACCATGGAAGAATCCATCTTCAAGTACTTGTTTCATATAATTTTGTACAAGTTTTACTGCTATGTCATTCAAATCATAACCTTCTGAATTTATCTTGTTTATATCTGATATTTTAATGCCTTTTACATACCCCATTGTCAATATTTTATCAGTTGTATAGTCTCTATACACCTCAGGACAGTAGATATATTTTACATCCTTATTGTAATTCCGAAACTTGTCCATATTTTCTGCTTCAATTAAAAAATCCAACTCGTTAATAACACTTTTTTCAAGTTCTTCAATGATATTGTCGATATCTACTAAATCCTCAGAAATTACCCTCTTTATAAATTTCGATATTTTTTTTAAAATATGTATATCCCCAAGCATTTTTTCTTTTATGTATGGTCTTTGAATTTTGACAGCAACTTCCTCTCCAGTTAATAGGATAGCAAGATGCACTTGAGCCATAGATGCAGATGCTAAAGGAATTTCATATATTTTAATGAATATTTCTTCTAAATTATTCTTCAATTCTTTTTCAATTGTTGGTTTCAACTCACTAAAATCTTCAGGAGTGACATCATCTTGTAGTTTATTAAACTCTTCAATATATTCATTAGGAATTAAATCTGGTCGTGTTGATAATATTTGGCCGATTTTAATAAAAGTTGGGCCAAGTTCTTCAAATGCTTTTCTCAACTCATAGGGATCACTAAATCCTTGAATCCCATTATTTAAACCATGTTTAACAAAAATTGATATTATCTCTCTAAGCCTAGAATTTGGTTTAGTGTTATCCATCTTATCACCTGCATTTGAAGAATACCCTGCATTTTGCAGGGTATTCTATTATTTGTTTTCTAATTTATCAAGTCTGTTCTTTATTTCATCAATATCATCTTTTGTAGCTAAATCAAGCTCTGCAATTATTTCTTTTATGTCTTCCTTTGTCAGTAGAGTATCTTTAGTAATGTTTTTTGTCATTTTCCTTTTTAGCTCTTCATTGAGTTCCTTGCCTTGTTTTACAGTTAACTCACCTTTTTTTACAAGTTCTTCAATAATCTCAGTAGCTTTTTCGTAAGTAAAGGCTAAACTCCCAATCCCAGCTAACAATATATTGCTTAGATTAAATTCCATAATATCGCCTCCTTTAATATATCTTACTTTTTAGAAAATGCTATGTCAAGTTTAATATAGCTTTAAAACTATCTTTCAGAATTATGCATTTTGTCTAAATGCATCTAATTGAGATATAATCATTCCAACTAGCATCAATCCACAGCCCATATAGCCCCTTACATCTAAGCTTTCATTAAGAAATAAAAGACCTCCAATTACTGCAAAAACAGCCTCCATACTCATTGCTATTGCTGCCGGACCAGCTTTTGCATTTTTTTGTGCAACAACTTGCAATGTATATGCTACTCCAACAGAAAGAATCCCTCCATAAAGTATTGGTGCATAAGCTTTAAATATTGATGTAACTTCAATATTTTCAAATAACAAAGCTGCTATAAATGCAAGTAATGAACATGTAGCAAATTGTATCTGCGATAATCTAAGTGGATTAACTTTGTTTGAGAATTCTCCTATTAATATTATATGCATCGCCCAAAAAAAAGCTCCTATTAATTGTAGTAAATCTCCAAACCCTATTGATAAATCTTCTTTCACACTTAATAAATATAATCCAATAACAGCAATAATCGCTCCTATCCATATGTTCTTACTTGTTTTTTGTCCAATAAAAATTCCAATAATAGGTACTAATATTATGTATAAACTTGTAATGAATCCTGCTTTTGCAGCAGTTGTGTATAATAAACCAACTTGTTGAAGACTAGATCCAGCAAATAAAAAGCTTCCAGCTATAATTCCATATTTTATTACTCTCTTATCAATTTTTCTATCACTCTTATTGGAATAAAAAATCCTTATTACTGGTGCTAAAGAAATACTACCTAGTAAAAATCGTACTGCATTAAAAGTGAATGGGCCAATATAATCCATCCCTACCCTTTGTGCAACAAATGCTAAACCCCAAATTGCAGCTGTTAAAAGCAATAATAAATTAGATTGAATCTGTTTATTTCTCATTTGCCCCCCCTAATTTAAATTTATTGTACAATTACATATTATCATGAATTCACCATATAATCATCACAATATAAATATATAATAAATTTTAGCACTTTTATACACAACATCAATAGGATTGACAATATTTGTATTAATATATAGAATTTATATAATATTAAGTATATTTTAAACTGAGGTGATGTTATGGTAAAATTTGCTGATAGAATTCTGAAAATACCTGATGACCCATTAAATGAGATAATGAAATTGTCATCTGATAAAGAAATTATATCTTTTAGCTTAGGAAGTCCTTCGAAAGAAGCATATCCAGTAGAATTTATAATTAATGCTACAAACAAGCTTCTGACCCAAAACCCTGAAAGTATGTTGTCTTATGGTCTTCAAGAAGGGTATATACCCTTGAGAAAAAATTTTATTGAACATATTGCGAATAAAAGAAATATAAATGCAAGTTTGGAAAATGTTTTAATAACTACAGGAGCAACTCAAGGAATTGAGCTAGTATCACAAATTTTAATTCAAGATGGAGATGTAGTGTTAGTTGAATCTCCAACTTTTTTCGCTGCGCTACCTGTATTTAAAAAATATGGTGCAACGGTAATTCCTGTGAAAATGGATCGTGATGGGATTGACTTAAATGATTTAGAAACTAAATTAATAAAACATAATCCTAAACTGCTATACATAATTCCCACTTTTCAAAATCCAACTGGTATTACTCTTTCTAAAGAAAGAAGAATTGCCATTTGTGAATTAACTTATAAATACAAAACTGTTCTCCTGGAAGATGATCCCTATTATGATCTTAGATTTCTTGGAGAGCCAGTATTGCCTATCAAATCTCATGACAAATATGAAAATGTAATATATTTAAGTAGTTTTTCTAAAATATTAGCGCCGGGCCTTAGAGTTGGAGTAATAGTAGCTAATAAAGAAATTATTGAAAAACTAGTTTTAGCAAAAAGTGGTGCGGATACAAACACAAGTCTTCTATCTCAAGGTATATGCTCAGAATTTTTAGAAAGTGGGTTCTATGAGTCACATTTAGCTGAAATTTTTCCATTATATCTCAATAGACTCAATAAAATGGTTGAGTGTATAGAAGAATTCTTCCCTGAGCATATACAATTTATTAAACCAGAAGGTGGACTATTTGTTTGGTTAGGATTGCCTAAAGAAATCAACACACAGACGTTACTTGAAATATCATCACAAATATATAAAGTATCATATGTTCCAGGTTCAATTTTCTTTATAAACCAATCAGAATGTAACAATTATATTAGACTTAATTACTCTTCAAATGATGAGTCCACAATAGAACTTGGCATGAAGAGATTAGGTATGGTTTTTAAAGACTATATCAGTGGCTTGTCTTTTTAATGATGTAATTTCCAATCCACTGTATTAAAACCACAAACAATATCATCACAATCATAGTAGCATATGTCGCATCAATTTGATTTCTCATATGCCCGTATCTTATTGCAAAGTCGCCAAGGCCTCCTGCTCCAACAGCACCTGCCATTGCAGTAAGCCCAACTAAACTAATAATTGTAATAGTACTTGCCCTTACAAGACTTGGTAGGCTCTCAACAAGATACACCCTGAAAATAATCTCTATCCCTGTATTCCCCATAGATTGAGCAGCTTCAATGACTCCATCATCCATCTCAAGTAGTGATGCCTCAACTTGTCTAGCAAAAAAAGGTACTGTCCCAAAAACTAGAGGTACAATTGCACCCTTGGTCCCAATCGCGCTTCCAACAATTAATCGTGTAAGTGGGATAAGTGCTGCCAATAATATAATAAATGGGATGACTCTAAATATGTTAACTATTTTATCTAATGCAAAATAGATGAATCTATTTTGCATTATTCCATTTTTTCTTGTTACTACTAAAACAATTCCCAATGCTAATCCGATAATAAATGATATTGCAAATGAAATTCCTACCATGTATAAAGTTTGGAATATACTCTGTATGAATTCTTGGCTTTTATCTACAACATTAGGGAATAATTTTACAATTATATTCATATTTATCCCTCTCTAACTATTTTATATTCCATGCTGGTAAGTATAAATCTCCATATGTCTCTTCTACGACCTTTGCCACCTCATCAGTTTGATATGCCTCAACAATCTTCTTGTATATAGGGTTATCTTTATCTTCTGTTCTTGCAACAATACAATTTATATATGGATTATCTTTTTTTATGCTTTCAATAGTTTGAACATATATGGCCTCTTTATTAGGATCTAATCCATAATCATGAGCATAATTTCCATTTATTACTGCAGCAGTAACATCTGGCAATAAAGCAGGCAACTGAGCTGCATCTACTTGTATAATTTCTAAATTTAAATTATTTTCTGTTATGTCTTCAATGCTAGGTGTATATAATGCTTCCTCTTTGACTTTTATCAATCCAACTTCCTCTAGAACTTTTAAAGCTCTACCTCCATTTGTTACATCATTTGGGATTGCAATCTTATCATTTTCTTTTATTTCATCAAGGCTTTTTATATTCTTAGAATAAATATCTAGCGGTGCTATTAATGTATCCCCAATCGCAACAATATCATAACCTTTAGCTTCAATCTCACTATTTAAAAATGCTTTATGTTGAAAAGCGTTTAGATCTATTTCACCATCGGCAAGTGCCTGATTAGGCAAGTTATAATCAGAAAATTTAACAAGTTCAACTCTAATTTTATCTTTTTCCAATATGTTATTTATTGGTCCCCACATTACAGATTCTTCTCCTACTATACCTACTTTAACCACTGTAAAATCATCAGTCTCTACATTTGATACTTCCTTACCACATGCTGAAAATAACACTAACGATAATAAAAACACTAAACCTAAATTTAGTTTCTTCATAATTAACACTCTCCTTTTATAATTTCTACTTCAATATTGTTATTAATAAAATAATTTATAGCCTCATTTATGTCATTTATAGTACCATCAAATTTCACAATCAACTCTCCAAATGGTACGTTTTTGATTAAATCTAGATTACCAAATAATACCGATATATCTACATTGTATTTCCTTGATGCTTCAGACAAAATTGCTTTTTTTACTGTTTCACCTACATACTTGACTTTTGCAAGTATCCCATTACTCAAATCCCCAAAAAAATTCATATTTTCTTTCAATAATTCATCGAATTTATTGAAATTAGTTGAACTATTTATCAATTCTCTAGTCTTATTATGCTTTGGGTTTTTAAAAATATCTATTATGTTGTTTTGTTCAACAATTTCACCATTGTCAAGAACAACAACATAATCACAAATTTCCTTAACAACTTCTATTTCATGCGTTATCAAAACTATAGTCAAATCCAGTTTATCTCTTAAGCTTTTCAATAATGAAAGTATTGACTTAGTTGATTGAGGATCAAGCGCAGATGTAATTTCATCGCAAAGTAAAATATCAGGATTATTGGCTAATGCACGTGCGATCGCAACTCTTTGCTTTTGTCCTCCACTTAATTCACTAGGATAAGAATTGGCTTTTTCTTCAAGCCCAACTATTTTTAATAATTCTAACACTCTTTTGTGTTGCATCTCTTTATCCATTTTTGAATTTTTAAGTGGATATAAAACATTTTTGAACACATTCCTTTGAGTCATCAAATTAAAATGTTGAAATATCATGCCCATATTTTTCCTTTTTTGCATCAGTTCTCTTTTGTTTAAAGTTGTCAGATCATCGCCATTTACTATAACTTTACCTTTTGTTGGTATTTCTAATAAATTTATACATCTCAACAATGTACTTTTGCCTGCACCAGAATGCCCAATGATACCAACTATTTGTTTTTTTTCAACTTTTAAATTTATGTTTCTTATTGCTTTAATATGCAAATTATTGTCAGTGACAAAGTTTTTACTCACATCTATCAATTCTATCAAGAACTCACCCCCTTTGGCAAAAATAA
>DAONLG010000050.1:0-10970 GCA_035406565.1 Soehngenia sp. | reverse complement strand
ATAATAGCTCTAGCTTTTCTAAGCTATGGGTATGGAGCGGTAATACTTTTCTTTGGACCGCTGTTACTTGCAAGATATTCTTTTAAATTATACATTGATATGAGAAATTTATACATATCTACTATTGAAGCGTTAAATAAAGCTGTAGAGGCTAAAGATTCATATACCAGTGGACATGCTAACAGGGTAGAAGAACTTGCAGTAAATTTAGCAAAGGAATATCATCTGTCTTTTGACAGCATTGAGAACATCAGAACTGCAGCTGTACTTCATGATATTGGTAAGATTGGCATTAAAGATGAAATTTTAAATAAAGCAGGCAAATTGACACAAGAAGAATACGAAATTATTATGAAACATCCTAGTATTGGGGCAGAGATCATTGGGAAAGTACATTTTTTAAATGATGTTACAAAAATAGTGCGCCATCACCATGAAAAATATGATGGCTCTGGATACCCAGATGGCTTAAAAGGCGAAGAAATACCTATTGAAGCGAGCATTTTGATGATAGCAGATTCATATGATGCCATGACTACAGATAGACCTTATAGAAAAGCATTGACAAAAGAAATGGCAATAGAAGAGCTGAGGAAATACTCAGGTACGCAGTTTGATCCGCGTTTAGTCGATGTTTTTATAAATATGATAAATAAAATGGTGTAATATGTTTATAGAACCTTCCTTTTTATCAATTGCAATCGCAAAAATCAGAGGTGGAAAGATTATTAATCTTGCTAACGTTAATTTCAAAGGGTATTTTCTGTTCATTGCTGCTTTTCTTATGCAAGGATTCCTGGGATTATTAAACAACAGTGACATTTTAACAATTAAAAAGTTTGTAAGCAATTATTCTTACTATGTCATTACATTAAGCTATATTATGATGATAGGCGCTTCATTGATGAATGTTAAAAAAATATATATGAAATTATTTTTAATAGGAATAATATTGAATTTTATAGTTATAATGGCTAATGGTGGGAAAATGCCAGTTTATTTTCCACCTGACTTAAATGTTAGCGAAGAAGTGATTGAAGAAAGAGAATATGATATAATACATACTGGAGTAGATGAAAATACAAGATTATTTTTTTTAGCAGATATTATATGCATTCCAAAACCCTATCCATTGCCCAAAATATTGAGTATAGGAGATTTATTTATTATGGCTGGTATATATATGTTTTTTCAAAGAGAGATGTTATCTAATAGATCCCAAACATAATTTGTTTGGGAAAATGTTTTTAAGGAGTGAAATCAAAATGAATAAAGCAGTTATATTGGGGACAAATTATTATATAGGATTAAGCATTATAAGATGCTTAGGAAGAGAGAAAATACATACTATTGCAATAGATTATACAGATAAAGATACCTATGGTTCAAAATCAAAGTATCTTAATGAGCATATTAAAGCACCAAATTTTAAGACTGAAAAAGAAGCTTATTTAGATAAGCTAATTGAAATTGCAGATAAAGAGTCTGAAAAACCAGTTCTATATCCGTCTGCAGATCCGTATGCTGAATTCATAGATGAAAACTTAGATATATTGAAACAATATTACTTAATTCCTATGGAGAAAAAAGGTTTATGGACAGAAGTAATGAAGAAAGAGAGCTTGATTAAATTAGCACAACAAAATAATGTGCTAGTACCGGAAACTGTGGATATAGATGATCCAAACTTTAAAGAAAAAATTTATGAAATGATAGGATTTCCATGTATTGTAAAACCAACCGATTCGCCAAGATTTGTGAGCGAATTCAGAAAGAAGATATTTTATTGTAATAATATCAAAGAATTAGAAGATTCCATAGATAAAGCAAGAGATAAACAAATTGAAGTATTTGTTCAAAGGATAATTCCCGGGTTTGATGATCACATGTACACTTTTGATTTTTATGTTGACAAATTAGGTAAAGTAACGCACTGGACTACATGTAGAAAATTAAGACAATTTCCAATTAATTTTGGTGCAAGTGTATATACTGAGCAAAAATATGTAAAGGAATTAGCAGACATAGGGATCCCATTTATTGAGAAAATTGGATATAGGGGTTTTGGAGAAATAGAATTTAAAAAAGATGAAAAAACTGGAAAATTTTATTTAATTGAGATAAATACAAGAACCACAAATTTGAATAATTTATTGTATAAATCAGGGCTTAACTTCCCTTATATTCAATACAAGGATATGGTTAATGACAATCTTTCACCAAAAGTTATTGATTATGATACTGGGTATGTATTCCGCTATTTTTTTGAAGATAAATTAGCTATAAGAGATTATATAAAAAAAGGACAGCTCACTAGGGTAGAGGTATTTAAATCTCTATTTAGGAAAAAAGCACCGGCTATTTGGAGTGTATCTGATCCTATGCCAGCTTTTAATTATTCTTATATACTATTTAGAAAAGCAGTAAAAAAAATAATTAAGTAGGTGTGTATATGTTAATTTCTGAATTGATACATCAAATTGAACATTATGAGATTAAAAATTTTGAAGAGGATTTTAAAATCAAGGGAATTGCTTATCATTCTAAAAAAGCAAGACATGACTATATATATGTTGCAATAAAAGGGTTTATAACCGATGGCCATAAGTATATAGAAGATGCTATGAGAAATGGTGCAAAAGCTGCAATAGTGGAAGAATTTTCTGATGCGAGTATTTTACAAATAAAGGTCAAGGATTCAAGAAGAGCGTTATCTTTGATAAGCGACATATTTTATGGCTCTCCAACAAAAAAAATGAAAGTAATTGGAATAACAGCAACAAATGGCAAAACAACAACATCTTTTCTAGTGGAAACTATACTGAGAAATGCAAATGTTAAAACCGGGCTTATAGGAAGCGTAATGAATAAAATAGGGGATGAAATAGAGATAGCTGAGCTGACAACCCCAGAAAGTCTTGATCTACAAGAAAAATTTTATAATATGAAAAACCAAAACATTGATACTTGCGTCATGGAAGTTTCCTCTTCAGCACTGGAACTTTGTAGAGTTAGTGATGTGGATTATGATATAGTTTCTTTTGCAAATTTAGCTAGAGAGCATATTGACCAGCATGGTAGTTTCAAAAACTATTGGATGGCAAAATCAAGTTTAGTTAAAAATGCCAAAGAAGATGCAATTGCCATATTAAATATCGATTATGAAATGATTTCATCACTTAAATACAATACAAGAGCTGAAGTTATCACTTTTTCTATAAATGGCAATAAAGCAGATGTTTCATGTAAAAACATAGAATTAGTAGGTGGTAGAGCGAAATTCAGAGTTAGTATTGAAGATGACATTAAATTAAAAAATATAAATATATTAAGAGATGAATTCGATGTTGAGTTAAATATTCCAGGATACCATTCTATTGAAAATGCTATGGCAAGCATTTGCATTGCCCTTGCTTTTGGGATAGAGAAAGAGATTATTTTAAAGACATTGAAAGAATTTAAAGGTGTGGAGAGGAGATTTGAATTCATTTATGAGGGAGATTATTTAATAATCGATGATCACTTTGCTAACTTAAAAAATATCAACTCCACACTTGAAAGCATTAGTGACATGAATAAAAATAAATTTCATATTGTTTATGCAATAAGGGGAAATAGAGGGCCAACAGTTAATAGAGAAAATGCAAAAGCTTTAATATCATGGAAAGATAAATTAGGCATCGAAAAGGTGATAGCTACGAGAAGTATTGGAAATGTGACAAAAAAAGATGAAGTAAAAGATATTGAGGAAGAAGTTTTTAGAGAAGAAATTTTAAATGCGGGAATACCATTAGAGATTTATGACACGCTTTATGAGGCTATTAAAAAAGCAATAGACGAAGTCCAAAAAGGTGATATAATTTTATTAGCAGGATGTCAAGGAATGGATATGGGAGCAAAAATCGCTTTAGATATAATATCTAAAAAAGAAGTTGGAGTAGACAAGGAGAAGCTGTTTGATCCTATTAGAAGAAGAATTTCTGAGATGGATCAATAATGTAAAATGTTTTTATTGTTTATAAAATATGATAAACTAATATTTATGGAAAAAAGTTTTCTATAAAAATCAAGGGGGAAGTAACTTGGATTTAAAATCAAAGATCAGAGAGATTGAAGATTTTCCTGTTAAAGGTGTTAGCTTTAAAGATATCACTACATTAACTAGAGATAAGGATGCATTTCATGAAACAGTTAGCATGATGATTGAAGACTTAAAAGATAAAGAAATAGATTATATTGTAGGACCAGAAGCAAGAGGTTTTTTATTTGGTGCTGCAGTAGCATATGGCTTAGGAGTTGGGTTTATTCCTGTAAGAAAGCCTGGCAAACTCCCGGGAGAAACAACAAAATATGATTATGACCTTGAATACGGCACAGCAGCATTAGAAATACAGACAGAAGCAATAAAAAAAGGGGACAGAGTTGCTATTATAGATGACCTATTAGCAACTGCTGGTACAGTCGTAGCTGCTACAAAATTAATTGAATCTTTTGGGGGAGAAGTAGTAGCACTTGAGTTTGTTATTGAATTAGTAGATTTAAAAGGTAGAGATAAGCTTAAAGGCTATCATGTAAATTCTTTAGTTAAATATGATTAACGTCTTTAGGGACGTTAATTTTTTCTCTAAAAAAAGGAGGGGTATTAATGTGTGGTATTGTAGGATATGTAGGAGATAGAAATGCTCAGGAAGTCATACTTGATGGTTTAGAAAAACTTGAATACAGAGGATATGACTCTGCAGGAGTTGGAATAATTGACAATGGCAAATTAAGAGTAAGAAAAATGGCAGGAAGGCTTTCAAATTTAGAAAAAAGCTTAGAAGAAAACCCTATAAAAGGCAATGTCGGTATAGGACATACAAGATGGGCTACTCATGGGATACCATCTGATGCAAATTCTCATCCTCATACGAATAATTCTGGTACAATAGCCGTTGTACACAATGGCATTATTGAGAATTATAGAGAGATTAAAGAAGAATTAGAAAAAAAAGGTTATCAATTTATTTCGGACACGGACACAGAAGTAGTAGCACATTTAATAGATTTTTTCTATGATGGTGATCTATTGGAGGCTGTTTTTAAAGCAGAAGAAAGATTAAAAGGAGCTTATGCATTAGCTATTGTCTCTGAAAATAATCCGGATGAAATAGTGGCTGTTAGAAATGAAAGCCCACTTATTCTTGGAGAAGGGGAAAATGAAACGATAGTTGCTTCAGATATCCCAGCAGTTTTGAAATACACTAAAAAAGTTGTTTACTTAGAAAATAAAGACATAATCAGGATAACAAAAGCTGGATATGAAGTGTATGACAAAGACAGAAATAAAGTAAATAGAAGATCAGAAGAAATTTCTTGGGATGTGGAATCAGCTTCAAAAGAGGGATATGCACATTTCATGCTAAAAGAGATTTATCAGCAGCCAACTGCAATAAAAGAGACAATTGAAAGAAGAATAGATGAAGAAGGAAATATTGTATTAGAGAATATCAACATTACAAAAGAGGTTTTAGAAAAAATCAACAAAATATATATTGTCGCTTGTGGTACAGCTTATCATGCAGGGCTCATAGGAAAATATCTATTTCAAACATTTCTTAAAATAGACACAATAGCTGATATCGCATCAGAATTTAGGTACAGCGAGCACAATATAGATGAAAACACTTTAGTTGTCATAGTAAGCCAGTCAGGAGAAACAGCTGATACATTACAAGCATTAAAAGATGCTAAACAGAGAGGTGCAAGAATTTTATCTATAACGAATGTTGTTGGCAGTTCTATTGCAAGAGAATCAGATGATGTATTTTATACATGGGCAGGGCCGGAGATAGCAGTTGCCTCTACAAAAGCATACACTACCCAGTTAGTAGCTTTCTATTTAATGGCATTGCATTTTGGAAGACTTAAAAACACAATAGAATTAAGCTGCTATAAAGAGATATTAAATGAATTAAGGACATTACCTGAAAAGCTTCAAATTACTTTATCAGAGTGCGATGAAAAAGCTAAAAACATAAGTGAAAAGATAAAAGACAAACAATCTGTTTTTTATTTAGGGAGAGGACTCGATTATTACACAGCTTTAGAAGGGGCTTTAAAGTTAAAGGAGATATCATATATCCACACTGAAAGCTTTCCAGCAGGAGAATTAAAACATGGAAGTATCGCACTAATAGAAGAAGGCACGCCTGTGATTGCGTTTGCTACTCAATCTTTGATTTATGAAAAAATGGTTTCTAACATAAAAGAAGTAAAAGCTAGAGGGGCTTATGTGGTCGGAGTGACCAGAAAAAAGAATGAAGATCTTAAAGAGATATGTGATGAGGTAGTATTATTAGAGGAGAGCTTTAATATATTTATGCCGCTGATTTCTGTTATCGTGGCTCAACTTATTTCGTATTACACTGCACTATTAAAGGGAAATGATGTAGATAAACCAAGAAATTTAGCTAAATCAGTCACTGTTGAATAATGTTTATATAAAAGCCCCATTAAATTATGCTTGAAGTTTGTCATTTATGACATTCATATTAAAAAATAAACATAGCTCAAACATAAACATCACATAAATACAAAGTAAACATAATTGTATTATTAACATATTGATAAATAAATATTTATCAATATGTATTGATGTTATATTTGTAATGTGTTATAATAATGACAAAATAATAACATAATTATGGGGGGAAGAGTATGAAAAGAATATTATCAATTGTACTTATGATAGCTTTGTCTATTTCATTATTGGTTGGATGTTCTAACGAACCAACTACACAAGCAAATGAACCTACAACACCTGATACAGGAGAAGAAACACCAACAACAAGTGGAACTATTACAAAGTTAGGGTTAGGACATGTAATTTCTATAGCTAAATCAAAAGACAAAGGAACAGATGCTAATGGAAATCCAGTCAATCCAGTTGGACAAGCAGATGTAATGATTGCAGCAGTTGGATTTGATGCTGATGGCAAAGTAGTAAGCGTTTATATCGATACTGCTCAAACAAAAGTAGCATTTGACGAAAACATGCAAGTAACAAGTGATTTAAATGCAGAAGTACCTACAAAAAGAGATTTAGGCACTGATTATGGAATGGGTAAAGTTTCTTCTATAGGGAAAGAATGGTTTGAACAAATGGATGCATTACAAGAGTGGATGGTAGGAAAGACTGTTGAAGAAATTGTTTCAATGGAAACTACAAAAAGAGATGACGAGCATCCAACAGTACCAAATGTTCCTGAACTTACTTCATCAGTAACAATGGACGTAGGAGAATATTTGAAGGCAGTTGAAGAAGCTTGGAATAATGCTATTGATGTAACAGGAGCTGAAAAAGTTGGCTTAGGAGTTAAAACATCAATTGCTAAATCAGTTAGTGCAGGAACTGATGCGAATGGAAACCCTGTAAATGCTCAAGCACAAATAGATACAGTGATAGCTGCTACTGCATTAGATGCAGATGGAAAAGTAGCAGGTACAATAATTGATACAGCACAAGTAGTTATACCATTTGATGCAGATGGAAAAGTTGCTATAGATAAAACTGCTGAATTAAAGACAAAGAATGAATTAAAAGAAGAATATGGAATGGGCAAAATATCACCAATTAAAAAAGAATGGTATGAACAAGCGCAAGCTTTAGCTGAATGGATGAAAGGTAAGACTCTAGACGAAATAAAAGCTATGAAATTAGAAGAAGGAAAACCTGCTGAAGAAGATTTAGTTGCAAGTGTAACAATTCATGTAACTGATTATTTGGAAGTAGTAGAAGAAGCGATTAACAACGCAAAATAGCATATAAAACTCCCTCATTTGAGGGAGTTTTAATTTGTAAAAATTATTATTTTTTGGTATGATTATTCGGGGTGATAAAGTGAACAAAAAAATTTCATATATTTTAGTTTTAGCAATTTTTGTCTCTGCTTTGAGTGGATGTACAAATAAAACTAGTTATACAAAGTACACAGAGACTTTTTTTGATACATTTGATACAGTTGTACAAATTGTAGGTTATACTAAGAGTGAAGATGAATTTAGAAATTATACAAAGATAATGCATGATAGGATGTTAGAACTTCACAAACTCTACGATAGGTATAATGATTATGAGGGTATAAACAACATCAAGACAATTAATGACAATGCTGGGAAACAACCTGTAAAAGTAGATAAAGAGATAATTGACCTAATTAAATTTTCAAAAGAGATGTATTTTAAAAATGAGCAAAGAACAAACATAGCTTTTGGAAGTGTTTTAGATGTATGGGCTAAATACAGAGATGAAGCAGAATTAGACCCAGAGAATGCAAAAATCCCATCAATGGAAGAGCTGAAGATGGCAAATGAGCATACTGATATAAATAAAGTTATCATAGATGAAAAAAATAGCACAGTATATTTAGAAGATCCTAATATGAGACTTGATGTCGGTGCTGTAGCAAAAGGATATGCGACAGAATTAGTTGTAGAAGAAATTAAGAAAGAAGGATTCAACTCATTTATCATGAGCTCAGGAGGAAATGTTAAAGCAGTGGGAAAACCATTGGATGGTCAAAGAGACAAATGGGGAATAGGTATACAAGATCCAGATAAAGCTATTTTAACGGATGATAATAAAATATTAGATACTGTATTTATTAACGATCTATCTGTGGTTAGCTCAGGTGATTACCAAAGATACTATATTTATAATGGTGAAAGAATGCATCACATTATAGATCCAGACACCTTGATGCCTGCTGCGTACTATAGAGCGGTAACAGTCATCACGCCAAATTCTGGAGAAGCAGATTTTTATTCAACCGAAGTTTTTTTACTGCCATTTGAGGAGAGTAAAAAATTAGTAGAGTCAATAGATGATTTAGAAGCTATCTGGGTTTTCCCTGATGGTTCAGTACAAATGACAGATGGGTACATGAAATTATCAAAGACATATGGAAATGCAACATCTAATAATTAGCTAAAGAAGGAGAATTATGAAAACAATAGGGATAATAGGAGGCATGGGGCCTTTAGCAACAGTCAAATTATTTGAAAAAATAGTATTAAATACCTCAGCATCATCTGATCAAGAGCATCCACCGATACTCATTGACAATAATACTAAAATACCTGATAGAACTCAATTTGTGCTTGGAAAGGGAGTTGATCCAAGACCTGAATTGATAAAATCCGCTAAGAAACTTGAAAAAATGGGTGCTGACTTTCTAATAATGCCATGCAATAATGCACATTATTTTTATGAAGACATTGTAGAAGAGATAAACATTCCGTTACTTAGTATGATAGAAGTTGCCGTTGAAACTGTTAAGATGAGATTTAAAGACAAAAAAATTGGGATACTAGGGACAGATGGTACTATTATGGGCAGAGTGTATCAAAAAGTACTAGAAAGAGAAAAACTAGATTACCTTGTACCTTCGGCTGAAGGACAAAAAGAAGTGATGAGATTAATATACAATATAAAGATGGGAATATATGATAATGAATTAGAAAAACTATATGAAGAATTTTTGAATATGAAAAATAACGGAGTTCAAATTTTCATAATTGGATGTACAGAATTATCAGTTGCAGTCGACATGTATAATTTTAAAGAGAAAATTGAATATGTAGATGCTTTAGAATTGCTTGCTAAAAAAGCTATAGTTGAAGCAGGAGCAAATCTAATATAAGATACAGACTCAAAATTTTGAGTCTGTATCTTATTATCATATTATTTTGCTTGTTCTAAAGCATTGTTAACTGCTTCAATTATACCATTGCTAGTTAATGTAGCACCAGAAACTACATCAACATCTGTTGAGTTTTTTTCAACTATAGCAGCAGGTATTTGTTCAAGTGCTGGATCTGCAACTCCGTCTGTTTCTTGGTGCTCTGTAACAGTAACTGATGCGATTTTACCATCTTTTATTTCAACAGAAACCTTTAAAGGATGCATACCTTCTCCTTGACCTTCGTATGTCCCGTCTTTATAGGTTACTTCTTCACTTGTATCACTGCTGCAACCAGCTAAGGCAAGTGAAAGAACCAATACAGACAAGAGAATTATCATGTACTTTTTCATCTTTGTCACTCCTTTCATAATCAGGTAAATATATTATACATTTTTTTAAAACAAAATTCAAATTTGTAGGTATATATGGTAAAAATACGGGTAGATATATAAACAGAGGTGATTTAATGGTTAAAGAGAAAAGTAAATATAAACACAAGTATGACTCAAATGAATTAAAGCAGATGACCATAGAAGCGTTAAAAAACAGAGGAGTGGAGTTAATAGATATTGCAAACATTGTATATGAACTTCAAAAGGACTATCATGACAATCTAACTATTGAAATGTGCTTAGAGAGTTTAGACGCAGTTCTTTCTAAAAGGGAAATAATTCATGCTGTATTAACAGGTATTGCTTTAGATGAATTAGCTGAAAAAAAGATGTTGCCAGAGCCTATACAATCTATAATCTTGTCAGATGAGGGATTATACGGGATAGATGAAATCCTGCCATTATCAATTGTAAATGTATATGGAACTATTGGGCTTACAAACTTTGGATATCTAGACAAAGTAAAGTCGGGTATCATTGGAGAATTAGATAATGAAAAAAAAGAAATATGTAATACATTTTTAGATGATTTAGTAGCTGCACTCGCAGCTGCTGCTGCAAGCAGAGTAGCTCATTCAATGTAAAAAATAAGAAGTAGCTTAAGCTACTTCTTATTTTTTAGTTAAACCCTCTTTTACAAAGAATTCTTTTGTAAGTCTTAATACAGTTCCACTTAATAATAAAACTGCAATTAAGTTAGGAATAGCCATGAGGCCATTCAATGTATCAGCTAGATCCCACAATATTTCTAGTCCACCTACAGAACCGATTACTATAAATGGGATAAAGATTATTCTATAAGGCATAATAGCTTTTGGTCCAAATAAATATTCTATACATCTTTCGCCATAAT
>DAONLG010000049.1:0-11242 GCA_035406565.1 Soehngenia sp. | reverse complement strand
TACGCAATTAAGCCAATGAACTGCCCAGGATCAATATTAATATATAAATCAAATATGTACAGTTACAGAGATTTTCCATTAAGATTAGCTGAGATGGGTTTAGTTCATAGACACGAACTTTCAGGGGCATTACATGGGTTAATGAGAGTGCGAAGTTTTACTCAAGATGATGCACATATATATGCTTTGCCTTCGCAAGTTAAAGATGAATTAAAGGGAATAATTGATCTAGCAGATTATATTTACAATATATTTGGCTTTAAATATAAAATTGAGCTTTCAACTAGACCTGAGAATTCTATGGGAACTGATGAACAATGGGAATTGGCAACAAATAGCTTAATTGAAGCTTTGAATGAAAAAGGAATAGAATATAGAGTCAATGAAGGGGATGGGGCTTTCTATGGTCCAAAGATTGATTTTCATTTAGAAGATGCTATTGGGAGAACTTGGCAATGTGGAACAATTCAACTGGATTTTCAGATGCCTGAAAGATTTGATTTGACTTATGTCGACAGTGACAATGATAGGAAGAGACCTGTAATGATTCATAGAACTATACTAGGTAGCATTGAAAGATTCATGGGAATATTAATCGAACACTATGCAGGGAAATTCCCTGTGTGGCTAGCCCCTGTACAGATAAAATTATTGCCAATATCAGATAAATTTAATGAATATGGGTATAATTTAAAAGAACGACTTGAAGAAATGAACTTTAGGGTTGAAATAGACGATAGGGCTGAAAAAATCGGGTATAAAATAAGAGAAGCACAAGTTATGAAAATACCATATATGTTGGTTATTGGGGAAAAAGAGATAGAAAACGATATGGCATCCGTAAGGAAAAGGGACATAGGGGATATTGGCCAAATGAGTATAGAGGAGTTTGTAAAAGTCGTTGATGAAGAAATAAAAAATAAAAAATAATTCTCAAGGAGGCACAAAATGGATTTTAACAAGGCAATTGACGCATTAAAAGATGAGCTTATTACATCGACTCAAGAGGTAATAAGAATAAAATCTGTAGAAGATGAGCCACAAAAGGGCATGCCTTTTGGTAAAGGCCCATATGATGCACTTTGCTATGTTTTAGATCTTGGTGAAAAATTAGGATTTAAAGCGAAGAATTTAGATGGATATGCTGGACACCTTGATTTTGGTGAAGGAGAAGAAGTTGTAGGTGTACTTGGACATTTAGATGTAGTGCCAGAAGGAGATGGATGGACATTTCCTCCTTATGAAGCTCAAATTCATGATGGAAAGATTTACGGCCGAGGGACTATGGATGATAAAGGGCCAGTAATGGCTGTGCTATATGGGATGAAAGCTCTTAAAGACAGTGGAGTAAAACTAAATAAAAAAATAAGATTGATACTTGGAACAAATGAAGAAACTGGCTGGGGCTGCATGCATCATTATTTTGCAAATGAGACACCTCCAAACATGGCTTTTACACCTGATGCTGATTTTCCTGTAATTCATGGAGAAAAAGGAATTATCGTATTTGACTTAAAATATAAGCTTGATTCATCAGAAGATGAAAATTTTTGCCTTTTGAGTTTAAAGGGTGGGAATGCTGCAAATATGGTTCCGGATTATGCTGAAGCTGTTATAAAGACTGACTCAATTGATAAATCGATAGATGCACTAAGAAGATATGCAAATGAAAAAGGATATCAAGCTGATATCAAAGAAGACAACGGGAACTTAAAGGTGTCGGTAAAGGGTAAATCAGCTCACGGAAGCACACCAGAAAAAGGTGAAAATGCTATCACCTATTTACTAAATTTACTTTATTCACATTTCAATGGGGAATCCAGTATCTATAAGTTTCTAGATTGGTATGAGAAATCGCTGGCATTTAAATATAATGGCGAGAATTTTGGATGTGAGTTTGAAGATGAAATATCTGGGAAATTGAATTTAAATGTAGGTGTTATCAAATTAGTTGAAGATGAAATAATTCTATCTATTAATATAAGATATCCAATATCTTATAAGAGAGAAGATGTTTATAATAGTATAAGAGCTAATTTGAAAGGGTTGCCAATTCAAATATTAGAAGGTGATTCAGATAAAGATCCATTATATGTGCCAAAAGACGATATTTTAGTTCAAACATTGATGAAAGTATATCAAGAACAAACTGGGGATTATGTATCAGAACCATTAGTAATAGGTGGGGGCACATATGCTAGAGCTATGAAAAATGCTGTTGCATTTGGACCTGTTTTCCCAGGGCAAGAAGAATTAGCTCATCAGAAAGATGAATTTATTTCAATTGATAATTTAGTAAAACTTACCCAGATATATACTCATGCATTATATGAGTTAGCAAAATAAATTTGACAAACATAAATATTTAACTTATAATAAGTTGGTAATTTAATATAATTTAATTTTTTAAAGAAGAAGTTTCCGCTTCTCACCTTATAGTTATTATGCTCATAAGGTTATGTAAGATGATTGATTGTATAATACACTTTTTTGAGTGTATTTGAGCGGACACTTTGTGTCCGCTAATTTTTTGTGGAGGTGTAGGATTATAAAAGAACTTCAAATCAATGAAGAGATTAGAGAAAAAGAGGTTAGACTAATTGATGTCGACGGAACTCAACTTGGGATTGTACCAATAAAAAAAGCACTTGAGATTGCTAATGAGAGAAGGCTTGACTTGGTCAATGTTGCTCCGACTGCAAATCCACCAGTTTGCAGAATTCTTGATTATGGCAAATACAAATATGAACTGACTAAAAAAGAAAAAGAAGCTAGGAAAAACCAAAAAATAATAAATGTTAAGGAGATAAGATTAACTCCTAACATAGAGGAACATGATTTACAGGTAAAAGCAAATAGAGCTATAGAGTTCTTAAAAGATGGTGACAAAGTAAAAGTATCTGTCCGTTTTAAAGGTAGAGAGATGGGGCACACTGAAATGGGTGAAGAAGTTTTAAAAGACTTTTTAAAACTTGTTGATGAATACGGGAAAGTTGAAAAAGAAGCTAAAATGGAAGGTAGAAATTTAGTGGTAATATTAGTACCAAAAGCATAATAAAGGGAGGAAAATCAATTGAGAAAAATGAAAACACATAGAGCTTCAGCAAAGAGATTTAAAAGAACAGCAACAGGAGAATTAAAGAGATACAAAGCATATAAAAGCCATAAAACTGGGAAAAAGTCCCCAAAGAGAGTTAGAAACTTAAGAAAAAGCACTTTAGTAAGCGCTAGTGATAAGAGAAGAATAAATTCAATGTTACCAAATTAATTATATCGTATTAGGAGGAGAATATAATGGCAAGAGTAAAAAGAGGAGTAAATGCAAAAAAAAGACATAAAAAAGTTTTAAAACAAGCAAAAGGATATTATGGTGCTAAAAGCAAATTATTTAGACCTGCTAATCAAGCGGTAATGAAATCATTAAATTATTCATATATTGGCAGAAAACAAAGAAAAAGAGAATTTAGAAAGCTTTGGATTGCAAGAATAAATGCAGCATCAAGACAAAATGGTTTAAGCTACAGCAAATTTATAAACGGGCTAAAGAAAGCGAACATCGAAGTAAATAGAAAGATGCTTTCTGAAATGGCAATTAATGATGCTGAAGGTTTTGCAAAATTAGTTGAAATAGCTAAAAACGCTTAATGCATAACATAAGTTCCAAAATTGGAACTTTTTTGCATTTTAGCTTAATATGGAGGACATTATGGAATCAGTTAAACATCATTTATTGACTAGGTTTAAGTTAAATCCACCTCGAATACTAGCTCTAGGATTTATGCTTTTAATTATCATAGGTGCACTATTACTTAATTTACCTATTGCTTCACAAAATGGTGAAAGTATAGGTTTTATAAATGCACTATTTACCTCTGCATCTGCAGTTTGCGTCACTGGACTGGTAGTAGTAAATACAGCAGCTCATTGGACATTATTTGGCAAGATTGTGATCATACTATTGATACAAATGGGTGGACTTGGAATAATGACAATGGCAACTATCGTTGCGATGATTTCAGGTAGAAAAATTTCTCTAAAAGAAAGGCTTGTAATTAAAGAGCAATTAAATCAAGAAACCCTATCGGGTTTAGTAAAATTGACAAAATACGTTATATATTTAACATTTTTTATTGAAGGATTAGGAGCTCTATTTTTATCTATTAAATTTATACCTCAATTTGGATTTATTAAGGGAATTTGGTTTTCGGTATTTCATGCAATTTCTGCTTTTTGTAATGCTGGTTTTGATATACTCGGAAATAGTTTAATGGATTATAACAATTCTGCAATAGTCATCCTTACAATAGCATCGTTGATTGCATTGGGAGGAATAGGATTTGGGGTAATATTGGACGTGGCAAGAAATAGAAAATGGAAGAAGATATCACTTCATTCAAAGTTAGCTATTTCTTTTACGGCTTTTCTAATATTTTTTGGTACGATTATGTTTTACATTTTAGAATCAAATAATCCATTGACAATGCAGGGGTTTACATTCAAAGAAAAGACTCTTGCGTCATTATTTGCATCAATTACACCTCGTACAGCAGGATATAATTCGATTGATGTAGCTGGAATGAAACAAAGTAGTACTTTATTGACAATCATACTGATGTTCATTGGTGGTTCACCAGGTTCAACTGCTGGTGGAGTTAAAACAGTGACTATGTTAGTATTGATTATTTCTACTATAAGCATAATTAGAGGAGAAAGAGATGTAGAAGTTTTCAAGAGAAGGATTCCTTATGAAACAATATTTAAATCAATTGCAATAATAATGATAGGCATAACATTGGTATTTTTTGTAACTTTTATATTGACTTTGACTGAAGATCAGGAATTCTTAAATATATTATTTGAGACAACATCTGCATTTGGTACTGTTGGCTTAACAAGAGGTATTACTCCAGAATTGAGCAATGCAGGTAAATTGATTTTGACTTTAACTATGTATTCTGGGAGAGTTGGACCGCTAACATTGGCATTTGCGATTGGGTATAAAGAAGAACATAAGAGATTTAGATATGCAGAAGGAAACATTACGGTAGGTTAAATGGAGGGCTATGATGAAATCATTTGTTGTTGTTGGATGTGGAAGGTTTGGATCAGCAGTTGCTGAGACATTGTATAATTTAGGAAATGAAGTTCTGGCTATTGACGGAGACGAAGAAGTTATAGAATCAATTTCAGGGCATGTTACACATGCCGTCCAGGCAGATGTCATGGATGAAAATGTAATGAGAGAACTTGGAATTAGAAATTTTGATGTTGCAGTCATTAGCATTGCATCAAATTTAGAAGCTTCTATTTTGGCAACCTTAATAGTTAAGGAATTAGGAGTAAAGAAAGTTGTTGCGAAAGCACAATCCGATCTACACGGAAAAGTTTTAAGAAAAATAGGAGCAGATAAAGTTATATTTCCTGAAAGGGATATGGGAGTTAGAGTTGCACATAATTTATCATCAAAAGGAATTATAGATTTTATCGAATTATCACCAGAATACAGCATTATGGAGATCCAATCTATAAAACAATGGGCAGGAAAGAGTTTAGCACAACTTAGACTTAGAAATAAATATGGGATTAATGTGATGGCAATTAAAAGAGGCTCAGATATAAATGTTTCTCCCGGGCCAGATGATGTTATATGTGAAGGAGATATTTTGTTAGCTTTGGGTAGTATATCTGATATGGCAAGAATAGAGGAAAAAGCAAGTGAATGATATAAGAAGAATTTCATCTAGAGAAAATAAATTCATAAAATTGGTAAAAAGCTTAGAAAAGAGAAATTCTAGATGGAAGAATAACTTATTCATAATAGAGGGCGAAAAAATATTATCAGAAGCCATTGAAAATAATCAAAGAATAAAGCTCATAATGATTTCGGATAAAGCTAATTTAAGTGATACTATGATGCAGAGTTTATCACGGATAATGAATAAAACCGATGTATTTATATTAGACCATAGCTTATTCGAAGCAATAAGCAAGTTAGAAAATTCACAAGGAATTTTAGCAGTGGTTCATTTTCAATTGGCTAGCATAGAAGATATTCAGGTAAATAATATTTTGCTTTATTCTGATGGAATTCAAGATCCCGGGAATTTAGGCACTATTATCAGAACAATCGATGCGTTTGGACTAGATGGTTTGATTCTTGGAGAAAATACCGTTGATCCATATAATCCAAAAGTAGTAAGAGCAACTATGGGATCCATTTTCAGGGTCCCAATTTTTTTAAACAACTTAGGAAGAAATGGACTATTAGACCTCAAAAATAAAGGCTTTAGATTATTAGTAACTTTGCCTAAAACTGGAATCCCTGTTAATGAATTTGAATTTAAAAGTGGGGATATTATTGTAATTGGAAATGAAGGCAGAGGTGCTTCTGATAGCATTAAAGAATTAGCTTCTAATTATCTAATGATAAACATGAAAGGAAATGCAGAATCTTTAAATGCTAGTATAGCGGCATCAATTATCATGTATGAAATCTCAACTAAGATTTAAAAAATATGGTATAATAAAACAATACATTTATTTATTTTACAATTTCACATTGAAAGGAGCATATGATGGAAAATAAGCTCAATGAATTGCTAAAATCGGCAATAGAAGAAATAAAAAAATCAAATGACTTAAATGATATTGAAAAAATTAGAATTAAATATCTAGGCAAAAAAGGTCAACTGACATTAATATTAAGAGAGATGGGAAATTTATCTAAGGAATTAAGACCTATAATAGGGCAAAAAGCGAATGAAGTTCGCTTTGAGATAGAAAGAATACTAGATGAGACTAAAGCAAAGTTTGAAGTAGAAGAGCAACTTGAAAAAATGAGGATTGAAACAATAGATATCACTGAAAGAAGGAAGGTAAATCATTTAGGACATAAACATCCACTGCTCCAAACCATAAAAGAATTAGAGGATTTATTTATTAGCATGGGATTTAATGTTGTCACAGGTCCTGAAATAGAAACAGTAGAAAATAATTTTGATATGTTAAATTCACCTGAGAACCACCCTTCCAGAGATCTATCTGACACTTTTTATATAAATGACAAACTATTGTTAAGAACTCATACATCACCAGTTCAAATTAGAGCAATGAAGAAATACAATGCACCACTAAAAATAATTTCTGCTGGCAGAACTTTTAGATTTGACGATGTTGATGATACCCATTCTCCTATGTTTCATCAACTAGAAGGGTTAGTTGTAGATGAGAACATTTCGATGGCAAATCTAAAATATACTCTAGATATATTTATTAAAGAATTGTTTGGAAATGATATAAAAACTAGATACAGACCACATTATTTCCCATTTACTGAACCAAGTGCTGAAGTTGACGTAACTTGTGTAGAATGCAGGGGAGAAGGGTGCCCTCATTGCAATTATACAGGGTGGTCAATGGAATTATTAGGATGCGGAATGGTTCATCCAAAAGTTTTAGAAAACTGCGGAATAGATTCAGAAAAATACACTGGCTTTGCGTTTGGAATGGGTGTTGACAGGATTACGATGGTTAAATATGGCATCAAAGATATAAGACTATTGTTTGACAATGACAATAGATTTTTAGAACAGTTTTAGCAAAGGTTGTGATGAGAATATGCTTTTACCGATTAAATGGCTTAAAAACTATGTTGATATTGAATTATCATCTAAAGAAATTGCAGACGGGCTTACATACTCAGGTTCTCATGTAGAATCGATAATAAAGCTAAACAAAGGAATTACAGGAGTAGTAGTTGGGAAAATTGAAAAAATAGATGAGCATCCAAATGCTGATAAATTAATAATTTGTAAAGTAAATATAGGAAATGAAATTTTGACAATTGTTACTGGCGCACAAAATGTGTCCGAAGGGGATTTAGTGCCGGTGGCAAAAGTTGGAGCACTTTTACCAAATGGAAAAGAGATCAATGAAGCTGATTTTAGAGGTGTTGTTTCGTATGGAATGCTGTGCTCATTAAAAGAATTAGGCTATGAAGATAATATTATACCCAAGGAAGCTAAAGATGGTATATTTATTATAGAAGATGATGTGAATATCGGGGTAGACATAGTTGAAGTTTTATCTTTGGATGATGAAGTAATCGAATTTGAAATAACACCTAATAGGCCGGATTGCCTCAGCATATATGGCATGGCAAGAGAGACCGCCGCAACATTTGATGCAGATTTAAAAGATATAAATGTTCAAATCAATAATCAAGTTGATGACATTAAGAACTTAATTTATGATATCAATGTAGCTACGGAAAAATGCCATAGATATTATGCAAAGGCTATAAAAGATGTGGAAATTAAACCATCACCATTATGGCTTAAGACAGCATTGATGAATGCTGGAGTAAGGCCAATAAACAATATTGTAGATGTCACTAACTATGTTATGCTTGAATTAGGAGAACCACTACATGCATTCGATGTCGATAAAATTGATGGCAGAAAGATAGTAATAAGGCAGGCGAAAGATAATGAAAAACTGACTACTTTAGATGGAGTGGAGAGAAAATTAACACGAGAAGACATCGTAATTGCAGATGAATATAAAGCGATTGGTATAGCTGGAGTCATGGGTGGAGCTAACACTGAAATAACCCAGTCAACAAAGTTGGTAGTTCTCGAAGGGGCAAATTTCGAACCTAAAAATGTTAGACTTACCGCTAAGAGGTTAGGTTTAAGAACAGAAGCTTCAACAAGGTTCGAAAAAGGGATTGACGAAAATTTATGCAAATTTGCAGTTGATAGAGCATGCCAACTTATTGAATTAATAGGTGCTGGTAAGATAGTAAATGACAGTTATGATATTTACAATATTACTCCAGAGAAGACAAAGATTGAGCTTAGACTAAGCAGAATAGAAAAACTATTAGGAGTAAAAATAGAAAAATCTGAAGTGGCAAATTATTTAAATAGGCTCAAATTCGAAATGAGCTCGTTAGATGAAGAGGTTTTAAAAGTAGTAGTACCTACATTTAGAAGAGATGTCAAAGTAGAAGCTGATTTAATTGAAGAAGTAGGGAGGCTTTATGGATTTCATAATATTGAACCAAAACCATTATTTGGAAAACTTACAAGAGGAAGCAGACCAGAAGACAAACAATTGCAAAATTATATAAAAGACATACTATGGGGACTTGGGTTTAATGAGGTAATGACTTATTCTTTTATTAGCCCAAGAGCGTTTGAGAAGTTGAATCTTCCTTCTAATCATGAACTAAGAAATTATATTCGCTTAATGAATCCCCTTGGAGAAGATTATAGTGTTATGAGAACTACGCTGATACCAAATATGCTCGACTTGTTAAATAAAAATGATAATAGAGGCATAGAGAGCATGAGAGTATATGAAATTGGAAATATATTCTTACCTAATTCTAATGCAGATTCGTTGCCAGAAGAGAAAGCTATGATATGTATGGGAATGTATGGAGACAAAGATTTCTATTTTCTCAAAGACGTGATTGAAACTTTATTAGAAAGACTTGGAATAAAAGATGTTAAGTATATCAGAGAATTAGAAAATCCAGTTTACCATCCAGGTAGAACTGCAAAAATGGTTAAAGACAATAAAGTATTAGGCGTATTTGGTGAGATACATCCTGATATAATGAAAAATTATGATTTTGATAAAAGAGTATATATTGGAGAATTAGATTTTAATAATATTTTTGAATTTACAAACTTGGATAGAAAATATACTGAATTGCCTAGATATCCATCAATAGTTAGAGATATAGCAATCGTAGTTGATGAAGATATTACAGTTAGCGATATTGAAGAAGTTATTAATACAAATGGAAAAGAGCTAATTGAGAAAATTGAATTATTTGATATCTACCGGGGCAATCAAATTGATCCAGGAAAGAAAAGCCTTGCTTTCTCAATTGTATATAGATCAAGTGAAAAGACATTGAAAGATGAAGAAGTAAATCAAATTCAGAAAAAAATTATAGATGACTTAGAAGAAAAATTCCAGGCAAAACTAAGGAGTTGACAGGGTAGAAAATTTCTACCCTGTTTTAATAAAATTTTAGGGGGATAGTTATGACAAATTATAAAAAAATAAATGTATTAATTGATGGTCGTAACTTTACAATTATTGGAACAGAAGATGATAGATATGTCAGAGAATTAGCAGAGTACGTTGATGTCAATATTAAAAAACTCTCAAATAGAAATGACAAATTAAGTCCTGCTATGGCAGCAACATTAGCAGCTTTGAACATTTCTGATGAATTGTTTAAAACAAAGAATGAGCTCAAAGATTTGCAGAAAAAATCCAAAGAACCTCTAGAAAAATATGAAGGATTAAAAAAAGAAATTGAAGAACATAAAAAAACAATTGAAGAACTTGAAAAGAAGAACCTCGAACATAAAGACGAAGTAATAAAAACAAAAATGAGCATGGAAGAATTATATAAGTCTTTAAATGCATTAAAAGAAGAGTTAGCAGAAAAGAACAATAAGATACAAGACTTACAAAAAGAAGTCGAAGAATATAAAGAGAAAAACTTCAAAGCACAAGTTGAGTTAGTAGAATTAAAAAAACAGTTGACTGAACTACAAAGCTTAAGTAAAAAGAAGTGAGGAATATAAAATGCAGGGAAATAAGTTAGAGTTACTAGCTCCGGCAGGAAGTATGATTGCTTTAAAAGCAGCCATCAACAATGGAGCTGATGCAGTATATATCGGTGGAAAAAGTTTTAGTGCACGAAAATTCGCTTCAAATTTTACTGATGAAGAAATAATTCAAGCTATTCAATATGTCCATTTAAGAAATAAAAAGATATATGTCACAGTAAATACATTGATTGATGAAAAAGAAATTTGGGAAGCTATTAACTTTATAAATTTTTTATATATAAATGGTGTGGATGCAGTAATAGTTCAAGATATAGGCTTATGTAAATTAATAGCAGAAAACTTTCCAGATTTAGCTATACATGCAAGTACTCAGATGACCATAAACAACTTAGAAGGATTCAAATTATTAGAAGATATGGGAGTCAAGAGAGTTGTAGTTGCCAGGGAAACGCCATTGAGTGAGATCAAGAGAATGAGGGATAATACTAATATTGAAATAGAAGCCTTCATTCACGGCGCGCACTGCATGAGCGTCTCCGGTGCGTGCTATCTTTCCGCCATGCTCGGCGGCAGAAGCGGCAACCGCGGACTCTGTGCCCAGCCCTGCCGCCTCAACTGGACGAGCGGGGATCACCCCTACG
>DAONLG010000048.1:0-11284 GCA_035406565.1 Soehngenia sp. | reverse complement strand
AATAAAACAAAAAAAACTGCTCCTGCTCCAACAATATTTTCGTAATATGTATTGAATTTATGAGGGACATATTTCCTAATGTATTTAATAACTTGCCTTTTTCCTCCAGCCCATTTTAAGAATGGCATTAATGTTATGTCAGACAAAACTAAAACCTCCATAGTTGCTTTTTAATAATATTTATTTATGAAATATAAATAAATATTCATGTGCAAGCAATAAAAAATTATATTTTATACTATTAGTTTTCCAGAATCCGGTAGCTTTACAATTATGTTGTTCTTTTATAACAATTTCTTTGAGTTTAAATCCACTAGATTCATATATTTTCATTACTTCAAAGCTTAAAGGAACAACATGACCATTTTTTCTAGTGTCTCCCATTAAGATAGCACAAAATTTATTGTCTTTTAGGACACGATAACTTTCTTTAGCTACTTTGTGCATTTCAGCTAAGAAATCTTTGACACTTAAAAGCGACATATCTTCTTTAATATCATCACTGTAATTTATTATATTCGAATATGGTGGATGTGTACATATTAAGTCAATAGAATTATCAGAGATAAAATCTAGGTGCCTTGCATCACCATTAAACACTTGTATATTAGAATCGGTATTATATTCAAAGCCACATTTTTGCTTCGTAAGGGAAACTGCTTTTGGATTTATATCAACACCTATCGCATCTCTGTTTAGTAACTTAGCTTCTATTAAAGTTGTTCCTCCACCTACAAATTGATCAAGAATTTTATCTTTTTCCTTAGAATATCTAAGTATTATATTTCTTGGAATATATGGTGACCAGTTTCCTCTATACTTTGCGTCATGTGTAGCCCATTTTCCTCTATCTGGAAAGCTCCAAACTGTGTTCATTTGAAGCTCAAAGCTATCAGGTTCCCACTTGTTTATAATATTTTTACTCATTTGATTTTGCCTCTCCTTTAAATATTACATTTAAATTGTTCACCCTTAAATCATTAAGATTGTAGAGGTGTTTTATTTCGTTAAATGCTTCTTCTAGACTATTTTTTGTTGATTTCCATCCCTTTCCATCAGTAATCCAGATAAACTCCATACAATCTATTTTTTCGATGTCATAATTTAATTTTCTATAACTACGAGCTGTCTCATTTAATTTTGAACCACTACTCGAATAAAAATTCGTTTCAATTAAATATAATTTTTCTTTATTGATCACGACAAAATCGAATCGCTTATTTTTAATATTGTCTAAATAATCCATTGAAAATTTAATATTTAATAATTTTTCTAAGGATGTTATATTTACTTCTTTAAAAAAATCTTTATTTTCTTCTAATCCTATTTTTAAGAAATAATTTTCGACCACTTTTTCCATTATATGGCCACCTCTATTTTTACGACCATGTGTATCGAGTCCTGTTTCTACACCAGTAACATAATCAAAAAGATTATTTATTAAATGATTTTGCATTAATTCAAACAAACCTGTTTTTTCCATGAATTCACAATACAATTCGCTTGGCTGATTTAAAGACTTGAATGAATAATCAATCAAATTTTCATTATCTAAAATGAAGATTTCACTTGCTCTTACTGCCAATAAAATAGGGATACATTTAGCTGTTTCGGGATACTTTTTAAGAATATATTTAAATTCATCTTTTATATTTTTTGAACCAATAAGACTATTTAAAATATTTAATTCAATTTTAATAGACTCAACATTTTTATACACTTTTTTAAAATCATTACAATATTCATACGTTGATATTTGATCTGATAAAGTACTGAACCATGCATCAAAATTTCTATTCATTGACATGACCCCTTTAAATAATATATTTATATAATATCATATTTTACATAATGGAACTATCACATAAAACCAATTAAATTGATTATATAAATTATTTTCAATTATAATGCTTTAACTTCTCAATATTTTTCCTATTGCTTTGCCCTTCGCTAATTCATCAATCAATTTATCTAGATATCTGATTTCTTTCATCGGTGAAGGACTCATTTCTTCTATTCTTATGCCGCAGATGACACCTTTTATTTTTTCTCTATTTGGGTTAAGCTCTTTAGCATTTTCGAAGAACTCCTGAAAAGTCACTTTATTTTCTAATACATTCTTTAAATCCTCTTCATCATACCCAGTAAGCCACATGATTATTTTATCTACATCTTCTTTGTTTTTTCCCTTTCTTTCGGTTTTTTTCACATAGAGGTCATAGACTTGTGCGAAAGGTATATTATAAATTTTATGGTTTTCCAATTTTTTCACCCCTCTTATCTACTTAATTTTATTATTACCCATATTATGATATAATTATTTTAATTATTAGAACTTGTAGGTGGTTTTATGTACGATATTTCAAATATCTCTCAAATTGTTCAAAAGTATGCTCAGATCACAGCGTCAATTGCAGGAGTTGATGTCGAGGTTGTGAATTATAAACTCATAAGAGTTGCTGGTACAGGAATATTTAACGAATTGTTGAATGAAGATGTTTCAGAGAATTCGCATATATATAAAAATGCAATTCTCACTGGAGAGAGGCAAATTGTCTATGAACCAGGTAAAGATGAAAGATGTATAAACTGCAAAGAAAAAGAATTCTGCCAAGAAAAATTTGAAATCTCCATGCCTATAAAATTAAACGAGGAGATTTTAGGAGTAATTGGCATGGCTTGTCCAAGTGAGGAAGCTAAAGAATACATTGTCAAAAATCTGGATAATTATCTGCTTTTTTTAGAGCAAATTGCCGATTTTATAGCGACAAGAGCTTATGAGGAACAAGAGTCTTTGTTTAGGTCCGCAATGTATGATACACTAAAAACAGTCATTAAAAACATGGACGTGGGTGCAATAATAATTGACAATGACGGCTTTGTTGATACTATAAATCCAAGTGCTAAGAAACAATTAGGAATTACTAGAATAATAAATAAAGAGAGAATAGAGATACTACCTACAGGCGATACAGTAGAAAATAGTTTAGAATATGTGGTTAAAATCGGTGACAATGAGAATAAAGTAATTGGCGATATAATAGATATACCTAATAATCCTATGTACAAGCAAGTCATGCTATTTCGTGATATTAATAAAGTCCATACAAATATTTATGAGATGACATCTACAATAAATATAATGGGAGCAGATAGGATAATTGGCTCAAGCCCTCAAACGAAAGCGCTAAAAGAGGAAATAAAAAAAGTATCCAACTCTATTTCTACTGTTTTAATAACCGGTGAGAGTGGAAGTGGAAAAGAGGTAGTGGCTACTGCTATATGGCAAAATTCGGATAGGAGAAATAACAGATTTGTTGCGATAAATTGTGCTGCTATTCCTGAACCACTGCTTGAGAGTGAATTATTTGGATATGTCAAAGGCGCTTTTACAGGGGCAGATCCTAGGGGTAAAATAGGGAAATTCGAATTGGCTAATAATGGAGTGATTTTTTTAGATGAAATAGGTGATATGCCCATATACTTACAATCTAAGATATTGAGGGTTATACAAGATAAAAAAGTAACTAGGATAGGTTCTAATCAAGTTATACCATTGGATTTAAGAATAATAGCAGCGACGAATAAAGATTTAAGAAATATGATTAATGAAAATAAATTCAGAGAAGATCTTTACTATAGATTAAACGTAATTCCAATTCACATCGTGCCACTGAGGGAAAGAAAAGAAGATATCCTCGATTTACTATATTATTTTATTGACTATTACCAAAAATTATTTGGCAAAAAATTCGTTAGGATTGAAGAAGAAACAGTTCAAAAACTATTAGATTATCCGTGGTATGGCAATGTTAGGGAATTAGAAAACACTGTTGAATTTATGGTAAATATGATGGAAGATGGAGTTATCAACAAATCCTCTTTGCCATTAAATATTAGAAACAATGATCAAACAAGTATTTCAAAAGATAGTATTAGACCTTTAAAGGATATTGAATTAGATGAAATAAAAAGAGCAATAAGCTTTTACGGTGATACCACCGAGGGTAAGATAAAAGCTGCAAAGGCTTTGGGTATAGGCATCGCTACGCTTTATAGAAAACTTAACTAATAGCACATTGGAGTGTTTTTATGCAAGATGTAATGATTGATTTTGTGAATGATTATGGATATATTGCCATATTTATACTCATATATATAGAGAATATTTTTCCACCTATTCCCTCTGAAGTGGTGCTGCTTTCAGGTGGGGCTCTTACTGTTACTACGGAAATGAATGTATTGGGCACCATAATATACGCTACTACTGGTTCGTTAGTGGGAGCCATAACGCTTTATTCCGTAGGAAGAGCTTTAGACAAAGAGAGCCTTGCTAAGATTTTGAACAGCAAGGTGGGTAGAAAGCTGAGATTAAAACCAGAATCTATAGATAAGGCTCAAGTTTGGTTTATCAAGTATCAACATAAAGCTGTATTGATATGTAGATGCATTCCTATTGTGAGGAGTATAATTTCTATTCCCGCAGGATTTGCTAGAATGAATGTTTTTAAATTCATATTACTCACTTTAATCGGCAGCTTAATTTGGAATACAATATTAGTAAATTTAGGGGCATTATTTGGAGAGGCTTGGGAAAAAGCTTTAAAATACTATACTGGTTATCAATATTTTATATTGGGAGCAATAGCAGTAGGGATCATTTATTTATGGGTTAAGTTTAAAAAAAAGAAAAATAATTGACACATCTCAGGGCATACCTGAGATTTTTTTAATCAATTATTATCAAAATGATAATTGAAATGCAAACGGCATATTTACTTATCTTTATGATTTATCAAAATGATAATCCGTTATCAATTTGATAAAAATCATTTTTCATTCATGAATTTCTGTCGTGAATTGAAACACAAAACAAGCATTTTACTCACTTTCATTTTTCCAAATACAGATTATATCTAAATATCGAAAAAAATGTTTGGCATGGTTCTTGCACTATACAATAGCAAGAGTTTGATAGAAAGAAAGGTGAAAAGATGAGTACAAAATATGAGATGGTTGCCAATGACATAAAGAAACGCAAGAAAGCCGATTTGAGTTTCTTAAGTGAAGACATGGCAAAAAAAGTTTTGAAGTTTCATAAGAGCTTTCCTCAATACAGTGAAACTCCATTAGTAGAGCTAAAAAACTTAGCCGATTATCTAAAAATAAAGGATATTTTTGTTAAAGACGAGTCCTTCAGATTCGGGTTAAATGCTTTCAAGGTTTTAGGCGGGAGCTTTTCAATTGGGATGTACATTGCTCAAAGGCTTAATAAAAGCATCGAAGATTTAACTTTTGAGGAACTGACAAGCGATGAGACAAAGGAAAAGCTTGGAGATATAACTTTTATCACTGCAACTGATGGAAATCATGGTAGGGGCATAGCTTGGACTGCTGAGCAGCTGCGACAGAAAGCTATAGTTTACATGCCAAAGGGAAGTGCTATTGAAAGAAGAGATAGGATTAGAGCGCATGGGACAGAGTGTGAGATATTGGATTTAAATTACGATGACTGTGTCAGATATGCGAGTAAAATAGCCGAAGAAAAAGGTTATGTAATGGTTCAAGATACATCATGGGAAGGATATGAAGACATTCCAAGATGGATTATGCAAGGGTATATGACTATGGCATATGAAGCATATAATGAGCTAAATGCTAAGAGCATAGTACCCACACATATATTTATACAAGCGGGAGTTGGCTCTTTAGCTTCAGCGGTAACAGGTTTCTTTAGTTCAGCATACAAAGAGAATAAACCTATTATAACGATTGTGGAGCCTGACAAGGCTGCTTGCTTATTCCAAACCGCTCAATATGACGACGGCAAATTGCATCCAGTTACAGGCGATATGAATACTATCATGGCAGGATTAGCATGTGGTGAACCTGTTACAGTAGGCTGGGATGTACTCCATTCAAATTGTGAATTCTTTTTAAAAGTTCCAGATAATACTGCTGCTCATGGGATGAGAGTTTTAGGTAATCCTTTGAGAAAAGACAAAAGAGTGATATCTGGTGAGAGTGGTGCAGTGACAACTGGCGTAGTATCACAGCTTATGAGATTAGATGATTTAAAAGACATTAGAGAAAAGATGAATTTAAATGAAAACTCAGTTGTACTGTTATTTAGCACAGAAGGCGACACATATTTTGAAGGGTATTTGAATGTAGTGTGGAATGGTGCATATCCAAACGAATAAAAAAAGGAGAGATATTATGAATTTTAATGAGTTAATGGGTCAATTAGAACAACTTAATTACAGAAATTTATATCATAACGATTTTTTTCTAACTTGGGATAAAACTCAAGATGAATTGATGGCAGTATGGACTGTTGCAGATATGTTAAGAAGACTTAGAGAAAACAATATAAGTCCAAAAGTCTTTGATTCGGGATTGGGTATTTCGATATTTAGAGACAACTCTACAAGGACTAGATTTTCTTTTGCATCAGCGTGCAATTTATTAGGCCTTGAGGTTCAAGATTTCGAAGAAGGAAAATCTCAGGTTGCTCATGGCGAAACTGTTAAAGAGACAGCAAACATGATTTCATTTATGGCTGATGTCATAGGAATCAGAGACGATATGTATATTGGAAAAGGGCATACATATCAAAAGGCTGTTGCCGATTATGTTGATGAGGGATACAAAGAAGGGGTGCTTGAGCAAAGACCTACTATAGTGAACCTCCAGTGTGATATAGATCACCCAACTCAAACTATGGCTGATGCATTGCACTTGATAAATGAATTCGGCGGCATAGAAAACTTAAAAGGCAAAAAAATTGCCATGACTTGGGCTTACTCTCCATCATATGGCAAACCACTTTCAGTTCCTCAAGGTATCATAGGACTTATGACGAGATTGGGAATGGATGTCGTTTTAGCTCATCCAGAAGGGTATGAGATCATGCCTGAAGTAGAAGAGATAGCTTTGAAAAATGCTAAGGAATTTGGCGGATCATATACAAAGACTAATTCCATGCAAGAAGCTTTTAAAGATGCTGATATTGTTTACCCAAAGAGCTGGGCACCATTTGCAGCCATGGAAGAAAGAACAAACCTATATGGTGAAGGAAAATTTGACGAGATAAAAGAACTTGAAAAAAGACTTTTGGCGCAAAATGCAGAGCATAAGGATTGGGCTTGTACTGAAGAGCTAATGGCTACTACAAAGGGTGGAAAAGCTTTGTATATGCATTGCTTACCAGCTGATATTACAGGGCTAAGCTGTAAAGAAGGAGAAGTAGATGAATCAGTATTTGATAGATATAGAGTGCCATTATATAAAGAAGCTAGCTACAAACCTTATGTAATAGCAGCTATGATATTTTTACAAAAGATAAAAAATCCTGAAGTCACATTGAAAGATTTATTTGACCAAAATAAAGCGAGATTAATTAGATAAAGGAGTGTAAAAATGAATATCGAAAAAGAAAAAGTTCTAGAGTTTGCTAAAAAATATGAAAAAGATATGACTAAGTTTTTAAGAGACCTAGTTAAAATTCCAGGAGAGAGCGCACAAGAAGAAGGTGTAGTTAAGCGAATTGAACAAGAAATGAAAGCATTAGATTTTGATAAAATTCAGATAGATCCGATGGGGAATATACTTGGCTTTATTGGAAAAGGTGAAAAAATAATAGGATTTGATGCTCATATAGATACTGTCGGCATAGGGAATAGGGAAAACTGGGATTTCGACCCATATGATGGTTATGAAACAGAAACAGAAATTGGCGGAAGAGGGACATCAGACCAATTAGGGGGTATCGTAAGTGCAGTATATGGGGCAAAGATCATAAAAGAACTCAATTTGTTAAGTGATGAATATTCAGTTATGGTTACAGGAACAGTACAAGAAGAGGATTGTGATGGATTGTGCTGGGAGTATATCATCAAAGAGGATAAGATAAGACCTTTGTTTGTTGTTTCAACGGAACCTACTGACGGTGGAATTTATAGAGGACAAAGGGGAAGAATGGAGATAAGAGTGGACGTTTCCGGGGTTTCTTGCCATGGATCAGCACCAGAAAGAGGAGATAATGCTATATACAAGATGGCTGAAATCCTTCTAAATATCAGAGATTTAAATGAGAATGATGCTTCTGATGAGAATGAAATTAAAGGTTTAGTTAAGATGTTAGACGAAAAATACAATAAAGAGTGGAAAGAGGCTAGATTTTTAGGCAGAGGAACTGTCACTACTTCTGAAATATTCTTCACATCACCAAGTAGATGTGCAGTCGCTGATTCATGTTCAATATCCTTAGATAGAAGAATGACTGCTGGGGAGACTTTCGAAAGCTGCTTAGAAGAAATCAGAGCTTTGCCAGCAGTTAAGAAATACAATGCAAAGGTGAGCATGTACAATTATGAAAGACCAAGTTGGACTGGCCTTGTGTATCCTATTGAATGTTATTTTCCAACTTGGGTCATACCAGAAGACCATAAAGTAACAGAGACACTTAAAGAAACATATTTAGCTCTTTATGGAAACAAGAGAACAGGTTCAAAAGAAACAGAAAAAGAGAGAGTTGACAGACCACTTGTCGACAAATGGACTTTTTCAACAAATGGAGTATCTATAATGGGTAGAAATGGTATACCAGTTATCGGATTTGGTCCAGGAGCAGAGGCACAAGCACATGCTCCAAATGAAAAGACGTGGAAAGATGATTTAGTTAAATGTGCAGCTGTATATGCATTACTTCCATCAGTTTATACTTCTAAATAGTGATAAGCCCCTAGGGGCTTATCATGTAAAGAAAGGTGTTTATCATGAGCGATAATTTAATAACTATGAATTTTGAAAAATTATTAGATGTTATTTTAAATGATTATAAAAGGCACAGAAAGATTTTTGAAATAGAAGAGAAAGATTTTTACAGGTATGAAAAGGACATTTCTATTGAGTACTTAGGAAATAAATTAGCTTCTCCTATAGGACCAGCAGCTGGTCCACATACACAACTTGCTCAAAACATAATCTCTGCTTACTTGACTGGTTCAAGGTATTTTGAAGTAAAGACAGTGCAAGTTCTAGATGGAAAAGAGATGCAGAAGATGATTTCCAAACCTTGCATAGATGCAAAAAATGTCGGCTATAATGTGGAGTGGTCGACTGAATTGACGGTAGAACAGGCAATGGAACAGTATATTTATGCATCTTGCCTTCTAGAAGCTATTGGAAAAGAGCTTCAGATTACAAATGAGAAGGATTTCATCATAAATATTAGTGTTGGTTATGATTTAGAAGGCATAAAATCAGAAAAGATAGATAGCTTTATTGAAAATCTCAAAGATGCATCAAATACAATCGCATTTAAAAACGCAATAGCAGTACTTAAAGAAAATATTGATAAATTCAACAACCTAACTGTTGAAGATGTTGATAAGATATCACCAAACATATCAAATATAGTGACTTTATCCACAATGCATGGCTGCAAAAAAGAAGAAATTAAGGGAATTGCCACTCATCTGATTGAAAATAAGAAGATGAACACATTTGTAAAATTAAATCCAACGCTTTTAGGCTATGATAATGTGAGAAAAATTCTCGATGATTTTGGCTATGACTCGATTGAGCTGTCAAAAGCAGATTTTGAAAACGATTTACAATTTGATGATGCGGTAAAACTAGTCAGAGATTTAAAAGAAATTGCTGAAGAAAATGGGCTGATAAGTGGAATAAAGCTTACAAATACCCTACCCGTTTATAATACGAGAAAGAAATTAAGTGGAGATAAAATGTACCTTTCGGGTAAGCCTTTATTTCCTATAGCTATAGGTGTGGCAAAGAAATTTTTTGAAGCATTTGATGATTTAAATATATCTTTTTCAGGGGGCATAGAAAAAGAAAATGTCAAAAAAGTGTTATCAACAGGAATTATGCCAGTTACATTTTCGACTGCATTACTTAAACCGAAAGGATATTTAAACACTTTAAAAATAGCAAAAGAAGTTGAAGAACTTGATGTTTCGAGTTTAGGAAAACTAAATATTGAAAAACTCACTAAATTAATAGAAGAAACTAATAATAGCAGCCATTATAAAAACCATGGGGAAAAAGAAATATTAAACGATGAGCTCACAACATTTGACTGTTTTAAAACAAACTGTGGAATATGCGTGGACACTTGTCCAAACAGAGCAAATATTAAATTAGAAGTTCCAAACTTATCTGCTAGATATCAGATTATACATCTGGACTCTACATGCAATGAATGTGGAAACTGTGCAGACTTTTGCCCCAAAGGCGGCAAACCATACTTTAAAAAAATCACAATATTTGAAAATGAAAATGACTTTAGACATTCAAATAATCCTGGTTTAAAGAGATTGGACGGATCTAAATATTTAATCAGAGGTATTGAAGGGGAAATTGCAGAAATCGAAATAGATATTGAGGAAGAATCATCTGATTTGTTTATGACAACAGTCAAAGAGCTAATAAAGAAATACCCTTATCTTTTCTAAGCGATTATTTTATGTATTGAAAGAATGGAGTGAAAGCTGTGATTATCGGAAATGGTACAGTCATAACAAACGATGAGAAAAACACATTTATAGAAGATGGAGCAATTCTTGTAAAGGGCAATTTGATTGTAGAGGTTGGAAAATTTAAAGACTTGACAAGAAAACATTTAGATGAAGAAGTGATAGATGTAGATAAAAAACTTATTATGCCCGGATTTATATGCGCACACAGTCATATTTATTCCTCATATGCTAGAGGAATGAAAGTTAATAAAGATACATCTGGTTTTTTAAATGTACTAGAGAATTTATGGTGGAATTTGGATAAGAAATTGACTTTAGAAGATGTAAAACTAAATGCTTACACTACTTATATTGAATCTATAAAAAACGGAGTGACAACATTAATAGACCATCATTCAAGTCCAAATGCCATAGATGGGAGTTTGTTTAAAATAAGAGAAGCTGCTAGAGAAATTGGCATTAGAACTAGTTTATGCTATGAAGTTACAGACAGAGATGGATTCGACAGGAGAGATTCGGGGATTAAAGAAAATATTGATTTTATCAAGGATTGTGAAAATGACAATTCCGACATGATAAAAGCATTATTTGGACTTCATGCATCGTTTACACTATCTGATGATACGCTTTATAAAGTAAAAGAAGCTACAAATGGCTTAAGTACTGGATTTCATATCCATGTAGCAGAAGGTATATATGATCAATTTGACTCACTTAAAAAATACGAAAAGCGAGTAGTGGAGAGATTATTTGACTTTAATATATTAAATGAAAAAAGC
>DAONLG010000047.1:0-11489 GCA_035406565.1 Soehngenia sp. | reverse complement strand
CCTTAATAGTTTACCATAAATATATAATAATTTAAACCTAAATTTGATTAAATTAGGTTTTTTAATTAATGCTAGTTGTATATTTAATATCTTAAGTTTAACGAAAAAATTAATTAGAATAAAATTAGAATAAAACGAAAGATTAAATAAATTTAATTTGAAAGAGTTTCATGCGCAGTACATAGAAAAGATAAAAAATAAGTAACTTATATGCTAAAAAATTGATATTATTATAGCAATTTAGCAAAGCTTTTTTATAGATATAGCACGGTTTTTTTCAACTCTAAATTCATCTGATAAACCTTTCACAAGCACTAATCCTCTACCCCATGACTTAAATTCAAATGGATTGTATTCATCAAAATCATATGATATTCCTTTACCTTCATCTTCAACTTCTATGGTTAATTTATTATCGTTCAAAATAATAGTAAGATTTACACATTTTTCTTTCATACACTCATTCCCATGTAATGCGCCGTTGACGATCAACTCATTTAAAATAACCTTGATGTCAAAGAGTATATCTTTATTTGATATTACACAGTTTAAAGTCTTAATTGTTCTATCTATAAAAGATCTTATATTCTCTAAATCACTGCAGACTGCACTTTTATAAATATAGTTCATCTTAACCACTTCCATTCTTTTATTCATATGTATTTTACCCATATTTATCATAGATAATCTGTATATATTCAAATTGTAATATAATTTTTACACAAGCTGTGATATAATACAGTTGAATAACCAATTCATTATGAAAGGAGAGTTTTTATGGAAAGATGGGTATGTGGTCCTTGCGGTTATGTTTATGATCCTGCAGAAGGAGATCCAGATGGAGGGATTGCTCCTGGTGTAGCTTTTGAAGATCTTCCTGATGACTGGGTTTGCCCTGTTTGTGGAGCTACAAAGGATATGTTTGAAAAAGAATAATTATGAAAGACCAGTACTAGATACTGGTCTTTTTCTGTTAAATCAACCCATCTATTACTTCCCAAAGTTTATCAATATTTATTTTGTCACTAGAAGATATGGGAATAAGCAAAGTTTCATCTTTTAGATTTAACTTGTTTCTTATTGTCTTCAAATTACTTTGCCATTTCCCTTTAGATATTTTGTCTGCTTTTGTTGCAACAACTATGTTTGTATAATCATAAGCTTTTAGAAAATCATACATCATTAAGTCTTTCTCAGTTGGCTCATGTCTAATATCTACAATCATTATAATAGCTTTTAAATTCGGTCTTTCAAAGAGGTACTCATTAATTATATCCGCCCATTTATTTCTTTCTGAAAATGATACTTCAGCATAGCCATATCCAGGCAAGTCAACAAATCTTATCATCTCATTTATCAAATAAAAGTTAATAGTTCTGGTCTTACCTGGTTTGCTGCTAGTTCTAGCTAAATTTTTCCTATTTAATAAAGCATTTATAAGTGAAGATTTACCTACATTTGATCTGCCAACAAATGCGATCTCAGGTAGTTGGTCATCAGGATAATGTTCTCTATCTACAGCAATTCTTTCAAGTTCTGATTTAATTACTTTCATCTTTATCACCATCAGAAAGGAGCAATGCTCTTTCTAAAACCTCGTCTAGTTTTTTAACGAATACGAATTCTATGTTTTTTTTGACTTTGTCAGATATCTCATTTAAATCTATTTTGTTGTCTTCTGGTAATATAATCGTTTTAATTCCCATTCGATGAGCTGCAAGAACTTTCTCTTTAATTCCACCAACTGGAAGTACTATCCCTCTTAATGTAATTTCTCCTGTCATGGCGACATCTTTTTTCACTTTTACATTTTTAAGTGCTGATATTACTGCCGTCGCCATTGTCACCCCAGCTGAAGGTCCATCTTTTGGTATTGCTCCTTCAGGTACATGAATGTGTATATCGTAGTCTTTATAAAAATAAGGATCAATCCCAAACCTTTCAGCATTTGCTCTAATATAGCTTATACCAGCCATAGCAGACTCTTTCATCACATCTCCAAGTTGACCTGTAAGCTGGATACTGCCTTTGCCTTTCATCACTATTGCCTCAACACTTAGTGTATCACCACCAACCTCCGTCCATGCTAAGCCATTGACCACTCCAACTAAATCTTCATCTTTAACAGTGTCAAATCTAAATCTAGGTGGCCCTAAATATTTATCAAGATTTTTTGTGTTAATTGACACTTTTTTAGTCTTTATTTCAACAATTTTTTTAGCTGCCTTTCTACATAAATTTGCAATGTTTCTTTCAAGATTTCTGACCCCAGCCTCTCTTGTATAGTTGCTAATTACCATTCTTAAAGCTTGATCTGAAATTGAAAGATTTTCAAGAGTAAGCCCATGGTCTTTTAATTGTTTGGGTATTAAATGTCTACGAGCTATTTCAAATTTTTCTTCTTCTGTATAACCGCCAATTCTAATTACTTCCATCCTATCTAACAGTGCTTGAGGAATTGTAGCAGTAGTATTTGCCGTAGTTATAAACATCACTTTTGACAAATCAAATGCAACTTCAAGATAATGATCAGTAAATGTTGAATTCTGCTCTGGATCTAACACTTCCAAAAGTGCACTGGCTGGATCTCCTCTGAAATCGTTAGCTAATTTATCCACTTCGTCTAATAAAAATACAGGGTTCTTACTTCCTGATTTCTTTATTGACGATATTATCCTGCCAGGCATACTTCCGACATATGTCCTTCTATGTCCTCTGATTTCTGCCTCGTCGCGAACCCCTCCTAAGGACATCCTCACAAAATTTCTATTCAATGCTTTTGCAATTGATTTTGCTATAGATGTTTTCCCTACTCCAGGAGGTCCAACTAAGCAGAGGATTGGACCTTTTAAAGTTCCTGTTAATTTTTTAACAGCAATAAATTCGAGTATCCTCTCTTTTACATCGTCCAGTCCAAAGTGATCCTCATCTAATATATTTCTTGCCTTCTTTATATCTATCTTTTCTTTTGTTTCTTTAGCCCAAGGCAGATCTATAAGCCAATCTAGATATGTTCTAATAACCCCTACTTCCGCAGAATAACTAGGCATCTTAGATAGTCTCTCTACTTCTTTAAGAGCTTTTTCTTCTGCTTCTTTACTCATCTTCGCTTTTCTTATCTTTTCTTTATACTCTTCAATTTCAGATGAATAATCTTCTTCTTCCCCTAGCTCTTTTTGTATAGCTTTCAATTGCTCTCGCAGGTAATACTCTTTCTGAACTTTACTTATTTGTTTTCTAACTCTCTGGTTTATTTTATCTTCAATTCTCAAAAGCTCTATTTCAGCCTGCAATATCTTGTGTAAAACTTCTAATCTCTCAGCTATGTCAAAAGCCTCTAGAATCGATTGATCATCTTCTTGTTTTAAGAAAATGTAGCTTGCTATAACATCTGCAAATCTTCCGGGATCCTCAATGTCTTCAACTGTAGTTAATAGCTCTTGAGAGATTTTGGGATTTAATGCTAAATAATCTTCTAAATCGTTTATTATTAATCTCATTGCAGCTTCTATTTCAGGAGTTTTTTCTAGTTTATCTGGATTGTAAATATACTCATCAATTATAACCTCAAAAAACGGTTCAGTTTTTATGCATTCTTTTATTTTACATCTATTTAGGCCCTCAACTAAAACTCTAATGCTTCCCCCTGGAAGTTTTAGCATCTGCTTGACATTCGCTACAGTTCCAACATCATAGAAATCATTCTCCGTTGGATCATCTATTTTTGGATCTATTTGAGTAGAAAGTACTATCATAGAATCAGTCATCATCGCATGTTCAAGAGCTTGTATAGATTTTTCTCTACCTACATCAAAATGTATCACCATATAAGGAAAAATTGATACTCCTCGTAAAGGTATCAAGGGAAGTGTTTTTTCTACTACTGTATATATTTTATCCAAGTTTTTCACCTCTTTTTAGCAAAATAAAAGCCCACATTAGTGAGCCTTTATGATGCAGATTCTTTGTTGCTCTTCTTATTGTTTTTAGTCTTTTTTTCTGAAAACACTAATGTAGGTGCTTGATCATTTTCAATAGTTTCTTTAGTTATAATGCACTTAACAATATCTTCTCTATCAGGTATTTCATACATTATATCTACCATTTTTTCTTCAATGATACTTCTTAACCCTCTAGCGCCTGTCTTTCTCTCAATAGCTTTCTTGGCAATCGATTTTAATGCCTGATCCTCAAACTCTAATTCAACTCCATCAATGCTGAAAAGCTCTTTATATTGTTTTACAATGGCATTTTTAGGTTCAGTTAAAATTCTAACTAGAGCTTCTTCATCCAATTCTTCCAAAGTAACTACCACAGGCAATCTTCCTACAAACTCAGGAATAAGACCGTATTTTATCAAGTCTTCAGGTTGTATTTTATTCAACAATTTTGCTATGTTTTGTTCTTTTGTATTTATCTCTGCACCAAATCCAAGAGATTTTTTACCTACTCTAGATTGTATGATCTTATCTAATCCATCAAATGCTCCTCCAACAATAAACAGAATGTTTGATGTGTCAACTTGAATGAATTCTTGATGTGGATGTTTTCTTCCTCCTTGTGGAGGTACATTCGCAACTGTTCCTTCTAGTATTTTTAGTAGAGCTTGCTGTACACCCTCTCCGCTCACATCTCTAGTTATTGATGGATTCTCAGATTTTCTTGAGATTTTGTCAATTTCATCTATATAGACAATTCCTTTTTCTGCTCTTTCAATGTCATAATCAGCTGCCTGAATGAGTTTAAGAATTATATTCTCTACATCTTCCCCAACATAGCCTGCTTCTGTTAAAGCAGTAGCATCTGCTATGGCAAAAGGCACATTTAATATCTTTGCCAATGTTTGAGCCAATAATGTCTTACCAGAACCAGTTGGCCCAATCATCAAAATATTGCTTTTTTGAATTTCTATATCATCTTTTTTATTAGTTTTTTTGTTTATTCTCTTATAATGATTATACACAGCGACTGCAAGAGCTTTTTTTGCTCTATCTTGTTGGATCACATATTCATCCAAACTCATTTTTATGCTAGATGGTTTTGGCAGATCCTCAAAATCGTAGTCGTATTCATAATCTATAAATTCTTCTTCGATAATATCTTGGCATAATTCTACACACTCATTACATATATAAACATTTGGGCCAGCTATAAGTCTTTTGACTTCATTTTGAGATTTACCACAAAATGAACATCTAAGTTGCTTATCATCAATCTTAGCCATCCAATCACCTCTAATTTCTTTTCTCCATAACTGCATCAATAATACCGTATTTTACTGCTTCATATGCACTCATATAATAATCCCTATCAGTGTCTTTTGCTATTCTTTCTAGAGGCTGTCCTGTTCTTTCAGATAATATACGGTTGATTCTTTCTCTTATCTCAATAATCTTCTCAGCTTGAATCCTAATGTCTTCAGCTTGCCCTTGTGCTCCTCCAAGTGGCTGATGTATCATAATGTCAGCATTTGGCAATGCAAATCTCTTGCCTTTTTGACCTGCTGCCAATAGAAAAGCTCCCATGCTCGCAGCTCTACCTATGCAAATCGTAGCGACATCAGGTTTTATATATTGCATAGTATCATAAATTGCAAAGCCTGCACTAACAGAGCCCCCAGGGCTATTTATATAAAGTTGAATATCTTTTTCTGGATCTTCAGCTTCCAAAAATAGCATTTGGGCAACCACCAATTCAGCTACTTGGTCATTTATTTCACTTCCAAGCATGATGATTCTATCTTTTAAAAGTCGAGAATAAATATCATAAGACCTTTCTCCCCGATTTGTTTGTTCAACAACAATTGGCACTAACGCCATATTTACCCCTCCATCTGTACGTATTTTACTCTTTCTTTAAGGAAATCTAAAACCTTGTCATTTATAATACCCTCTTTTAAGAAATTTAAATCTCCTTTTTTCATGTCCTCAATAAATTTCTCTTTATTATCTGGGCTATAAGATTCAGCTATTTTTTCTAATTCTTTTTGTATGTCTTCATCAGTTGCCTCAATTTTTTCATTTTTTGCTACAGCTTCTAAAACTAATTGAGCTTCTACTTTCTTCTTTGCCACTTCTCTAAAGCTTTCTCTCATTTGATCAATGCTCATATTAGTTAGCTCGAGGTATTTTTCAAGACTAAAGCCTTGCATTTTCATTCTATAATCAAAATTATCTAGTTCTGAGTCTATTTGTGACTCAATCATAGCATCTGGTATCTCAAATTCAGATATCTCTACTAGTTTCTCTACGATTTTATTCTCTAAATCTATATTTTCTTGCTCTTTTAAAGATTTTTCTAGTTCTACTTTAATACTATTTTTATATTCTTCTAATGTTTCAAATTCGCTTACATCCATAGCAAACTCATCATCTAATTCTGGTAGTTCTTTATATTTAACTTCTTTTATAGTAACTTTAAAAGTAGCATCTTTTCCCCTTAAAGATTCTTCAAAATAATCTTCTGGGAACTTTACATTTATTTCAACTTCTTCGCCTTTTTTCTTTCCGATTAGTCCTTCTTCAAAACCAGGAATAAATTGTCCAGAACCGATTTCCAAAGTTTGATCTTTAGCACTACCGCCTTCAAATGGTTCTCCATCTATATATCCTTCAAAGTCAATAGTCAATATATCCTTGTCAACGATTTCTCTGTCCCCTGCGTCAATAATTCTTGCATTCATATCTCTTACTCTTTCAAGTTCTGCATTTATCATTTCATCAGTTACAGAGTAATCAGTTTTTTCGATTTCTAAATTGCTGTAATCTCCTAGTTTAACTTCTGGTTTTACTTCTACGCTAAATTTAGCAATAATAGGTTTATCTTTCTCTATGTCTTCAATATCTACATCAGGTCTATCAACTGGCTCTAATTTAAATTCATCTATAGCATGTGAATATGCTTCTGGTAATAAATCGTTGATAGCATCTTCATAGAAGATTTCTTTTCCATAATTCAATTCTATCAATTGTCTTGGTGCTTTTCCTTTTCTAAACCCAGGTATGTTAAATCTTGATCTATTAGCAATATAAGCTTTTTGTACTGCTTCTTCAAACTCTTCTGGAGTGAATTGAGCATCAAAGTACACTGTATTTTTCTCTTTTTTTACATAATCTACTTTCATTAATGAACCCCCTATGATAATTTTTTGCTTTTCTTCCATCAAGTCATTATATCATAACTGATAAAATTTTAATATAAACAAACAGTATATAAAAAAACCAATGGCTGATACCACTGGTTGATTCTGGTGCGGGAAAGAGGACTTGAACCCCCACGTCAATGACACTAGATCCTAAGTCTAGCGCGTCTGCCAATTCCGCCATTCCCGCAAATGCATAAAATTTGCCTGCCTTTATAATTATAGCATTTACTGATGTTTTGTCAACACCATATCAAAAATATGCATTATTATTTTCTATAGGATTATTTGTAAGACTAAATTAGACTCCTTTTTAATTTAGAGTTTATTTAGTCTTACAAATTTTCATGTTACTATATTGAATTCTAAAAACTTATTATCACTCCGCCATCATTTACATATGATGTTGACAATCCTTTAGTTTCAACAATTATTATATCCTTAAATCTGAGCTTTTTTAATTTTTCTTTTAATCCTAAAGCTTTATCAATTGCATTCGCATGAGAAATGACTGCAATTTTCTCTGAAAAATTTACATTTGTACTTTCTATTATATCAACAAGTTTGTTAAACGCTTTACTTGATCCCCTTACTTTTTCTTCTAGCTCTATCTCTCCTAATTCATTGCCTTTCATGATTAACTTTACATTTAATATATTAGCAATTAAGCCATTGACTTTTGAAATTCTTCCATTTTTAATTAAATTTCCCAAATCTTCAGAAATAAAATAAGTTTTCATATCAGAGATGTATTTTTCTACATTGTTTACTATTTCAATGTTAGAAATACCTTTTTTTATTTCTTCTATTAGCTTTAATAATATCAACACCTCTCCTGCACTAGCTGATTTAGAATTAAAAATATGCACGAACTTGTTTTTTTGCTCTAATGCAATATTTTTAGCTGCAATAGCTGAATTATACGCTCCTGATAATTCTTTTGATATCGTAATGGCAAAAGATGTAGTACTCTTCAAAAATGAATTTAAAAAATCCCCAGGTGAAGGACAAGATGTTCTTATTGGATTTGGACTATCATGCATATGTTTTACCAAATCATTCTTATCTAGATTTTTATCATCAATAAATTCAACCCCATCGACATATATTTTAAATGGAACAAAATCTATTGCTAAATTGTCATTGATTTTTTCTTCAATTTCTTTAATATTAATTGATTCTAGTAATTGCTCGTTAACATCGCAGCTCGAATCTGCTACAATATTCATATTAATTCCCCTATTCTATAATAATATTTCTTCTATCAATAATGCTAAATTTTCTGCTTCTTTTTTTATCCAATCATAATCTTTGCCCTCTATCATAACCCTTACTAATGGCTCTGTTCCTGAAGGCCTTATCAATACCCTTCCTGTGCCCCTAAACTTTTTCTCTAACTCTTTAATTGCATTCTCTATTTCTGGAAAATCTAAAAATTTATTTTTATTCTCCGGTTTCACTCTAGCATTTATTAACACTTGTGGTAAGTTCTCTACTAAATCATTTAGAGATGAAGCTTTTTCATTCTCTTTTATCATTATTTTTAGCAGTTGCAGCCCTGTCGCTAGACCGTCCCCAGTAGTGTTTAAATCCATAAAAATGATATGTCCTGACTGTTCTCCTCCAAGTACATAATTCCCTTTTTTCATTTCTTCAATTATATACCTATCCCCAACAGGAGTTCTCAGTAAATTAATCTCATTTTGAGATAAAAATACTTCAAGACCCATATTACTCATTACAGTGGCAACTATTGTATTGCCGTTTAAATGATTTTGCTTTTTTAAAAATCTGCCACAAATCGCAAGCAAATGATCCCCATCGATTATTCTGCCTTTTTCATCTATTGCAATGATCCTATCTCCATCTCCGTCAAAAGAAATACCTAGATCTGCATTTGTGTCTAAAACTAGTTGTTGAGCAAGATGAGGGTTTGTTGAACCACAATTATTGTTTATATTTGTCCCATCAGGTTCAGTGTTTATTGCAATCACATCACCATTGAGTTCTCTAATTATTTCAGGCCCTATCTTGTACAAAGCTCCATTGCCGCAGTCCATGGCTATTTTATAACCCTTTAGGTCAATTCCAATCTTTTCTTTTAAATATTCTTTATAATGTGTTGGAGCATTATTTTCAAAATATATCCTTCCTATGCTGTTTTTAATAGGTCGTAATTCAATTGATTTATTATTTAATAGAATATCTTCTATTTCATCTTCTATTTCATCAGGTAGTTTATACCCATCTGCACTGAAAAACTTTATCCCGTTGTATTCATAGGGATTGTGTGAAGCTGAAATTACTACACCTGCAAGAGCATTATATCTACGAGTTAAATAAGCTACTGCTGGCGTTGGTATAATGCCAACTTGTATAACATCTAACCCTATTGAGCATAAACCTGCACTTATTGCAGCTTCGAGCATATCAGATGATGCTCTTGTGTCTTTACCAACAACTACTTTTCCCCTGTTGCCATGAGTTAATACAAATCCTCCAGCTCTTCCAATCTCATATGCAAGTTCAGGTGTAAGCTCTATATTAGCTACTCCCCTGACTCCATCTGTACCAAATAATTTCCCCATATTAGCCTCCTTCATTTAAATCATTTTTTTAAATACTTGCTTTTAACTATCTCTATTAGATCAGACCTGTTATTCTTCTTAGGATTTTCAATCACTACCTCAAGTAAATAATCTAAAACTTCTCCAATTAATGGACCTTCTTGTATACCTAAAGCTTTTAAATCATCTCCATTGACTGCTAAATGGCTTCTTGAATAAGGTTCATCTTCAATTTCTCTTAAAATCCTTCTTTTCTCTTCAAAATAACTCAAATCTTTATCTCCTTTTTTGCTGAGTTTATCAGCAATTTGAAGATCAATTAAATTATTGAAATTTTTGTACCCTATCCTTTGTAATTGTCTTTTAACATATTTCTTATTTAAATATTTAGCGTAATTCATATGCTCATTTATCAATACTAGAGAATTTTTTATTAACTCATTTGAAAAATTCAATCTAGTTAAAACTTCTTTTGCAATCTCAGTACTAATTTTTTCATGTCCATAAAAATGCCCTATTCCATTTTCATCTAATTTAAAAGTATAGGGTTTTCCTATGTCATGAAACAATGCAGCCACTCTAACTTCTAATACTTTGGGCGTATTATCCAAAACTTCCAAAGTATGCTCAAAAACGGTTAAATCATGATGAGGATTTCTCTGATCAAATCCTATAGCAGGAATCATTTCAGGCAAAATAACCTGCAAAATTCCGAGGTCCTTCATAAGTCTAATGCCATAAGATGGTTTGTCTGAAAGAAGAATTTTAATAAATTCATCTCTTATTCTCTCTTTGCTTATATCCTTTAATTTGCTAGAAAATTTAGCACAGGCATTAGCTGTTTGTACATCTATTGTAAATTCGAGTTGTGTCGCAAATCTAACAGCTCGAAGTATCCTCAAATAATCCTCTTTTAACCTCTCATTCGGATCCCCAACACATCTTATCGTCCTTAATTTTAAATCACTCATTCCTCCGAAAGGATCTATAAAACCAACTTTAGGATTGTATGCTATAGCATTAATTGTAAAATCTCTTCTTTTGAGATCTTCTGTTAAATTTGATATATATTTTACATTTTCAGGTTTCCTGCCTTTAATGTATTTATCTTCTGATCTAAATGTAGTAACTTCAACTTGTCCTTCTTCCATGACAATCGTTATAGTTCCAAACTTTTTCCCTATGTCGACAATTTTAAAGTCACTAAAAATTCTTTCTATATCCTCAGGTGTAGCATTTGTAGCTACATCATAATCAGATGGTTTTTTGCCTATTAAGTGATCCCTCACACAGCCACCAACAAGATATGCTTGATAGCCATTTGATTCTAACATATATAAAATTTTATTCACGTATTCGGGAATATAAATATCCATTTTCTCCTCCATTAATTAAGTATAGCATAAAATCAATATAAAAAAACAAAAACCTTATCTGCAAATGATAAGGCTTAAATGGTGCACCCTGAGGGACTCGAACCCCCGACCAACTGGTTCGAAGCCAGCGACTCTATCCAACTGAGCTAAGGGTGCTTATAAATAATATTTATTTAATTATATCACAAAAAACAACAATAAGTAAAAATTTAAAAACCAGAGAATAATTTCTCTGGTTGATATGGTGCGGGAAAGAGGATTTGAACCCCCACGTCAAAGACACTAGATCCTAAGTCTAGCGCGTCTGCCAATTCCGCCATTCCCGCATATGGTGACCCATCAGGGACTCGAACCCTGGACACCCTGATTAAGAGTCAGGTGCTCTACCAACTGAGCTAATGAGTC
>DAONLG010000046.1:0-11597 GCA_035406565.1 Soehngenia sp. | reverse complement strand
AACAGTTAAACCAGATTTATGAATCAATCAATCAAGTAAACATGCTCAATCAAGCAAGACTAGTGGGTAAAGAGGTAAAAATATATTCTGAGGAAGGTGACATTGTTGGAATTGTTGAGAAAGTAAAATTTGCTAATAACAATGTATATCTTCAAATAGATCAAAAAGATTACCCTATAGGCTTGTTAGTAGAAGTATCAAATGAGGTCTAAAATATGGATATAAGAATTCAAAACAATTATCAAATAAAAAATGAAGTAAATAAAACAAAGTCAAATGATACGGGAAATACTAAATTTAAAGATATTCTCAACGATACAATAGCGTGGAATAAAGAAGTTAACATATCCAATCATGCACTACAAAGAATGAACGAAAGAGGAGTGAGGTTAAGTAGCAAAGATTTGGAAAATTTAAATGCGGCAATTAATAAACTTGAGGAAAAAGGAGCAAAAGAAAGCTTGATTATTTATAAAGATTTAGCTTTCATAGCAAGTATAACAAACAGAACAATAATTACTTCTATGCACAATTCAGAAGTTTCAATTGTAACAAATATTGATAGTACGATGATAGTTAAATGATGGCTGGACCTTATGGGAGCCATAAATTCGCCGACTGACTGAAGCGAATAAATAAAAGGAGGATAATAAATGTTAAGGTCATTATATTCAGGTGTAAATGGAATGAAGGGATTTCAAAGTAAAATGGATGTTATAGCTAATAACATAGCAAATGTAAATACTACTGCTTATAAATCTAGCAGAGTTAGATTTCAAGATATGCTAAGCCAAACTATGGCAAACGCACAAAGCCCTTCAACAAATGGGTTAGGTGGCATCAATGGCAAGCAAGTAGGTTTAGGTGTTAAAGTTGGAGCAATAGATATGATGATGACAGACGGAGCATTGCAACCAACAAACAGGGGATTGGATTTTGCGATCGAGGGAGAAGGGTTTTTTGCAGTATCGCCTGATAGTACTGGAAATACGAAGTATTATACCAGAGATGGGGCATTTTTCACCGATTACGAAGGAAATCTAGTGAATTCCAATGGAGAAAGAGTTTTAGGATATGTAATAGATGGCATGACTAAAAATTCTACAACGAATATTTATAATTATCCTGCAAATCCAAACTTGAATGATCCAGATGGAACTAATGATTTAGGTAAGTTAAAACCAATGGTCATACCTGAAAAACTAACAGTAAACGGAGCTACATATGACTTAGAAAGCTATTCTATCGATGGGACAGGTAATATTAACGGTGTATATAGCGATGGAAAATCATATTTACTTGGACGTATAGGAGTAGTTGGATATAAAAATCCAGAAGGATTAGAAAAAATAGGGAACAATAATTATGTTGCTTCCAACAACTCTGGTTTGCCAGAAGCTGGAAGTGCTGGTGAAAAGGGATTGGGAGTAATCAGACAAGGATTTCTTGAGATGTCAAATGTGGATTTAGCAAATGAATTTACAGAAATGATAATTGCGAGCAGAGCATACCAAGCAAATTCAAGAAGCATCACAACCTCTGATGAAATGCTTCAGGAGTTAATTAACCTTAAGAGATAAAATTTAAATAATAGAGCATCTTAGGCTAAAAGCCTAAGATGCGATTGGAGGATAAAATGATTAGATTAACAGCGATTAATGGGAGTCCTTATTATTTGAATTGTGATTTAATATATAAAATCGAAGCTGCTTCAGATACTATTGTCACGCTTGTAGATGGGAAAATATTAAGAGTCAATGAACCACCCGAGCAAATAGTTGAAGAAATCATTGAATACAAAAGAAAGATATTTTCAAAAATTCCGGAGGTTAATTATGAAGAAGAACTTAGTACCAACAATGGGCTTGATAGCTGGGATGGCTCTGATAATATGGTCGATCTTACTGAGCGGGAACTTAAATAATTTTGTCGATATTCCATCAGTTATCATCACTATATTTGGATCTTTTTGTGCTCTTTTGATTAGTTTTCCATTTAAAACACTAAAAAATATCCCAAATGTTTTAAAAATGTTACTAAGTTCTCCAGGCAATGAAAGGACAGAGCTAGTTAGTTTATTCGCTGAATTGTCCAGAAAGGCAAGAAAAGACGGATTGTTAGCATTGGAAGATGAACTAGATAAAATAGATAATCCATTCTTAGTATCAGGTTTACAACTCGTAATCGATGGTGTAGAACCTGATAGTATAAGGGATATATTAGAGCTAAAAGCAGAAACAATAGAAAGAAGACATTCAACAGGTCAAGCTGTGTTTTTAAAATGGAGTGAATTAGCCCCTGCCTTTGGAATGCTCGGTACTTTAATTGGACTTATAATAATGTTAGCTCAACTTGACGATCCAAGTCAAATTGGATCTGGTATGGCTACAGCTCTGGTAACTACCTTTTATGGTTCGTTAATGGCAAATTTAGTTTTCATACCAATAGCTTCAAACTTAAAAGTTCAAACAGAAGAAGAACTATTCACTGCTCAGATGATCATCGAGGGAGTTTTGGAAATACAAGCAGGGACTAATCCAAGACTATTAGAAGAAAAGTTAGTTTTATATTTGGCACCTAAAGAGCAAAAAGAGAATAAAAATAAATCCAACAAAAGCCTGGGAAATGACAAATCAAACGAGGCGATAAACAATGGCTAGGAAGAGATTAGGGAAAAAAGATGAAGCAGGAGGGGCACCATCATGGCTAACTACTTATTCGGACCTTATGTCATTGCTATTAACATTTTTTATACTACTGTATTCAATGTCAAATATCGATGCCCAAAAATTTAAGAATATTGCTTATTCTCTACAAGCTGCACTTTCTGGGGTTGGAAATGACTATATATTTGATGAAGGCGGATCAAATGATACTCAAATACCTCCTATTACCGATGATAATGAAGAAGGAGAAGACATAATAGATGATGAGTCGATGCTAAATGAACCTATCTCACCTAATATAGTAGCTATGTTTAACAAAGTATCAGAATATCTGGTTAAGAATGATTTAGAAGCTGATGTTACAGTAAAAATGCAATCAGAAGGAGTATTTGTTGAAATAAAAGATGCAATATTATTTGAACCAGGTAGCGCAGAACTGAAAGACTCAGGTATAGAATTGTTAGACAAACTAGAAGGATTATTGAATGATTTTGACAATAAAATAGTAGTAGAAGGCCATACTGATAATGTTCCATCTAATACATATCTATACCCAACTAATTGGGAACTTTCGACAGCTAGAGCTGTGTCTGTATTAAGGTATCTAGCAGAAGAAAAGGGAATTGATCCTAAGAGACTTTCAGCAAGAGGATATGGAGAATATTCTCCAATAGCTCCGAATGACACACCTGAAAACAGAGCCAAAAACAGAAGAGTTAATCTTTTAATTGTATTCGAGGAGAATGTAAAATGACAGAAACTACAAATGATGTTAAAAAGAAAAAATCTAAATTGAAACTTATAATCATAATTATCTTAATCATTGCAGTATTGTTTTTAGGGGTATTTATTTATCTAAAAGTTACTGATACCACAATAAATGATATTATGCAATCATTTGACAAAGAAGAACAACTAACTATGAGCCTTGAAGAATTTGTTGTAAACTTAAAATCACCTGCAAACATGAGAAGCTACTTAAAAATTAAGATTGGCCTTATGTATACTGATAGCGGAAAGACAGAGATGCTTACAGCTAACACCAGCAAGATTAGAGATATCATATTGGACAATTTAAGAGAAAGAGAATATGAAGATGTTACCACTAATGAAGGCATAGATAAGCTGAAAAAAGATATTATTGAAGAATTAAATAGTTCTTTTGGAGAGCCAATAATAAAAGAAGTATATATCACCGACATTATCGTTCAGTAGAAAAGAGGAAAACCATGGATATACAGATGCTACTTTCATTTTTAAAGATGATTTTTGTATTGATATTAGTAATTCTAATTGCAAATGTTACGTTAAAATTCCTGAATTCTAAAATCAATACAAAAGGGAAAATGATTAAAATAATTGAGAAGATAAGCATTGATGCTCATTCTTCAATTGGAATTGTACAAATAATGGGTGATTATTACTTAATGAGTTTTACAGAGAAAGAGAATTCCATATTAAGAGATCTAAAAAAAGATGATGTAGATATATATTTATCCGATAAAACACTTGATGGTGACTTAAAAAAGAACAAAGTAGAAATCAGCAAACTTATTAAGAGGTATAAAAGTGAATAGATATATTAGATATATATTACTAAGCTTAATTTTAATAATAGCCCTGCCAAACTTTAGTTATGCAACTGGTTTAGAAAACATCGTAATAGGCAACGATGCTAATGCAACTGTTGATTCGGTTAAATTATTGATCTTTATGACTGTTTTGACGTTGATTCCTTCCATACTTATCATGACGACAGCATTCACAAGAATCATCGTCACTTTATCATTTTTGCGAAGTGGACTTGGAACACAGCAGACGCCCCCAAATCAAGTGCTTATTGGGTTAGCTCTATTCCTTACTTTTTTTATTATGCAACCAACTATACAGACGATTAAGGCCGATAGCTATGATCCCTTTGTAAATGATGAAATAACCCAAGAAGAAGCCATACAGAGAGCTGAAATCCCACTTAAGGAGTTTATGTTAAAGCAGACAAGAGAAAAGGATTTAGCACTTTTTTTAAGAGCATCTAATAGCGACAACGTAAGCGAGCCTATGGATTTGCCAATTAGTGTAGTTATACCTGCTTTTGCAATAAGTGAATTAAGGACCGCATTTAGCATTGGATTTATAATATATATACCATTCCTAGTAATTGATATGGTAGTTGCAAGTATCCTCATGTCAATGGGAATGTTTATGCTGCCACCCGTGCTCATATCTTTGCCATTTAAACTACTGCTATTTGTTTTAGTAGATGGATGGTATTTAGTGGTGGAATCTTTGATTGAGAGTTTTATTTAATGGGGGATATAAATGACTCAAGCTTTAGTATTGGATGTACTCAAAAATGCTTTTTTAACAATAATAGTTGTTTCATTACCGGTGTTAGTAACTTCAATGGTCGTTGGATTGGTCATTAGTATTTTACAAGCTACAACACAAATCCAAGAGCAAACTCTTAGCTTTGTGCCTAAACTTATCGCGGTCATGTTGGCAATTGTTCTATTTGGTAATTTTATGCTGAATAGAGTAATAGAATTGACGAATAGTCTCTATGCTCTAATTCAAAATATAGTTTAGGTATGATGATATGAATATAGAATTGCAAAAAGCTATTTTAATACTAATTAGAATAACTACTTTTATAGTTATAAGCCCAGCTTTTTCACTAAGAGGGCTTCCAAACACAATGAAGATCGGATTGTCATCTGCATTGACTGCATTTGCTTATTCATCGGTAGTTGAATTCATACCAGTAGCAAATATGTTTATATTTTTCACATATGCAATAAAAGAAGCACTCATAGGCCTTGCAATGGGTTATGTGACAAATCTAGTTTTTACAGCTTGCGAAATGGCAGGCCAACTTATTGATTTTCAAGTTGGGTTTACTATGGCAACAGTTTATGACCCAATAACTGGAAACAGCGTTTCTAATTATGGCAAAGCGTATTATTGGATAGCTATTGCAGCACTTTTTTTATTAGATATGCACCATTATATGATAATGGGCATGATTGAATCTTTCACATTAATTCCTTTAGGAACGTATTTAGTTGATGGTTTAGAAATCGAAATGATAGTAAATATCTTCGGGGCCGTGTTTGAAACTGCATTGAATTTTGCAGCTCCTTTGATAATAGTTTTATTAGTTGCAGATGCTGTTTTAGGTATCATATCAAGGACCGTTCCACAAATAAATGTATTTATGCTTGGAATGCCAGTAAAAGCCTTAGTGAGCTTTATAGTGTTTTTAGTATCTATTTCTTTTGTGCTAACTAGAAGTGGTGAAATTGTAGGTCAGATACCTCAATATTTTAGAGGATTTATAAATATAATAGGGAAATAGTAAGGTGATTTAAATGGCAGATAAAGAATCTAAAACCGAAGAAGCCACCCCGAAAAGGCTTAAAGATGCTAAAAAGAAAGGCCAAATTGCGAGAAGTGCTGAATTAGCTCCAGCAGTAAGTCTGATAGTATTTGCTATGACAGCAAGTTTTATCGCAATGAGTTTATATAAAAATAGTTTAAATTATTTAAAAAATAGCTTGACTATAGGATTTGATGAAAGTATAACTACTAGCAATTTGTCGAGTTTTTTACCTAATCTGATCGATCTTTTTGTATTGATAATTCCTTATTTAGCAATAGGGCTTATCGTAGGGGTAATTGTCAATTTAATACAAACAGGGTTATTATTTACTGCAACACCGTTAAAGCCCGACTTTAACAGAATAAATCCGATACAAGGATTTAAAAATATATTTTCAAAAAAGGCAGTATTTAGTTTAGTAAAAAACATCATAAAATTACTTTTAGTGAGTTTTCTATCATACAATTATCTTACTGAATCTTTTCCTAAAGTTTTGAATGCAGGTAGCATTGGAACAGAAAAACTATTTCCTTTTATAATGGGCTTTGTAGTAGATTTGGCACTAAATATTTCAATTATTATGCTTGGATTGGCAATAGTTGATTACATCTTCCAAAAAAGAGACTATAAAAAGAATTTGAAGATGACAATGCAAGAGATCAAAGATGAATATAAAGAAATGGAAGGAAATCCACAAATAAAACAAGCGAGGTCTCGAAAACAAAGGCAGCTTGCTTTGAGCAGAATGATGAATTCAATAAATAAATCAAATGTTGTAATTACTAATCCTACACATATTGCTGTTGCTATAAAATATGATGAAAAAGAAGATAGTGCACCAGTAGTTGTTGCAAAAGGAGTAGATTTTTTGGCACAAAGAATCAAGGAAAAAGCCAAAGAGAATAAGATACCGATCATCGAGAACAAAGAACTTGCAAGAGCCATTTATAAGGATGTTGAGGTAGGGGATTACATACCAGTGGAACTATATAAATTAGTAGCAGAAGTTTTAGCATATGTTTATGATTTGGAAAAAAAGAAAAAAGGCAGAATCTAATTGAGGGATAAATTATGAGAATACTCTTTAAAAATGTTACAGATACTTTTAATAAATATACAGAAGCTATCATTGGATTTTTGGTAGTTGGTATTATTGGAATAATTATTATACCAATGCCGAGCTTGCTTTTAGATTTTTTGCTAGTTTCAAATATCACTATTGGGATAATAATATTATTGCTTACTTTATCGACTAAAAATGTTTTGGAATTTTCAACTTTCCCAACTTTATTGCTGATAACAACTCTTTTTAGGCTATCATTGAATATATCTTCTACAAGGCTTATACTGAGCGAAGGTGATGCAGGTAATGTAATAAATGCATTTGCAAATTTCGTCACAGGCAATAATTATATTGTCGGGGCGGTAATATTTGTCATCATAGTAATTGTACAATTAGTAGTTATTACAAACGGAGCAAGTAGAGTTTCTGAGGTAACAGCTAGATTTACATTAGACGCAATGCCAGGCAAACAGATGGCAATTGATGCGGATTTAAATACAGGCCTTATTGATGAACAAACTGCAAAACAAAGAAGACTGAATTTACAGAGAGAAGCGGATTTTTACGGTGCAATGGACGGTGCTAGCAAATTTGTAAAAGGAGATGCTATAGCAGGTATAATTATAACAGTAATTAATTTGGTTGGCGGTATACTGATTTTTACTCTTCAACATGGATTATCTGCTATGGAAGCTATTGATAGATTTGGGAAGCTCACTATAGGCGATGGACTTGTTAGTCAAATACCTGCATTATTGATATCAATATCATCAGGTATATTGGTAACAAGATCAGAAGATGGGAATACATTTGGAAAAAGCTTAACAAAAGAGATTTTTTCAACTCCTGATGTATTGATGGTCGCTTCTGTTGTATTATTAGTTATATCACTAGTTCCTGCTTTTCCGACAATTCCATTTTTAGCTGTTGCTCTTTTAATAGGAAGTGCTGGATATCTATTAAAGCAGAATGAAAAAGAACAATTGCTGATAGCTACAGAGATTGAAAATATACCAGTTAACCCTCAAAAAGAAGGAGAAAAAGATGAATTCAAGGTATCTCAGGTAGAACCAATAGCTCTTGAAATAGGATATGGTCTTATACCTTTAGTAGATGAGAGCAGAGAAGAGAATTTAGTAAATCAAATTACAGCCATACGAAGACAATGCTCTAATGAACTTGGAATAATAGTAAATTCTATAAGGATAAGAGATAATTTACAATTACCTCCAAATGATTATGTAATCAAAATAAAAGGAAATATCGTCGCAAGAGGCAATATATATCTTAATAAGTATATGGTTTTGGATCCGGGAAATGGTGAATTTAATCTTGAAGGCATTCCGACAAAAGAACCGGCTTTTGGCATAGATGCACTATGGATAGATGAAAATCAAAAAGATAAAGCAGAATTAGAAGGATACACTGTAGTAGAGCCATCGACAATTCTTGTAACCCATTTAAAAGAAGTAATTAAAAAACATAGCTACGAACTATTAGGAAGACAGGAAGTAAAACAATTATTAGACTTTGTAAAAGAAAAATATGAAGTAGTAGTAGATGAACTTATACCAGATATAATGACATTAGGGGAAGTACAAAAAGTATTACAAGGTTTATTAAAAGAAAATGTTCCAATTACTGACTTAGTAACTATCCTTGAAACGTTAGCTGACAACGCACCTATGATTAAAGATACAGAAATGCTTGTTGAACAAGTAAGACAAGCATTAAAGAGAACAATTACAAAGAACTATTTGAATAGTGAAGGGAAACTCCCTGTCATAACTATTCATCCTAGCATAGAAGAAATAATAAGTGAGAACACACAAAAGACTATGTCTGGTTCAATACCAATATTAAAACCTGAAATCATAAACAAGATATTTGATAACTTAAATAAAGCTGTTGAACAATGTCAGATCAAAGGAATTGATCCAGTTATTCTAACTTCACCTAGGATTAGGATTGCCTTTAGAAATCTTATATCGTATAATTTTCCAAACTTACCAGTTATTTCTATAACAGAAATACCAAATGAAATAGACATAGAAGCAGTAGGAATGGTGGATAGAATATGATCATAAAAAAATATATAGTAAAAGATATGAAAGAAGCATTTGTAAGAGCTAAATACGAATTGGGATCTGAAGCTGTATTAGTAGATCAAAAAAATATTAAATACGGCGCAAAATTTAACCCATTTAAAAAGAAACGCATTGAAGTAACTTTTGCATTAGAAGAAGATAAAAATCAAGTCAAGACAGAGAGTAAAGCAAAAAGCGATGAAAAAGGCTTTTCAAACTCAAAAAAAGAAATTAAACTTAATATGGATTGTGAGATAGCAAAAGATAAACTGATGCATTTTTGTTCATTACATGATAAAAAACCAGAGGATCTATCTCTTGAAGAAAAGAGACAATTTTTAGAAATCCTCTTAAAAGACACAACTTTTAACCAGAAAAAAGACCTTTCCAAAATAAATATTTTAGTTGGGCCTACTGGGGTTGGGAAAACAACAACTATAGCAAAAATAGCAGCAAGAGAGGTACTGGCAAATAAAAACAAAGTAGGGTTAATCACTATTGACACTTATAGAATAGGGGCAGTTGAACAGCTGAGAACTTATGCCAGGATTTTGAACGTACCTTTCGAAGTCGCTAATGATGTATTCGAAATGGAAGGAAAACTTAACAAATTAATGTATTGTGACTTGATATTAATAGACACTTTAGGAATGAGTCCAAATGATGATAATAAACTGTCTGAAGTAAGCAAATTTATCGATAAATGTGGGTTAGACTATAAAACTTTCCTTGTTATGAGCATGACAACAGATAAACCAGCTATTGACAATATTCTTATAAAATATGGTGCATTGCATTATGATTCAATCATAATAACTAAAGTTGATGAAGCGCTAGACTTATCGAATCTTTGGTACATATTGAATAATAGTTCTAAACCTATTCAATATCTTTGCAATGGACAGGATGTGCCAAATGACATTAAAGAAGCAAATATAGACACGATTTTTGAGTTAAGCGAAGGAGACCTAATCTTATGATAGATCAAGCTTCTAATTTAAGAAAAATGATAGACAATGAATCTATGGATAAAACTAATGAAAATGTAAAAATATATTCAGTGCTAAGTGGCAAAGGTGGAGTTGGCAAGACAAATTTTAGTGTAAATTTCGGGATAAAATTAAATCAAAAAGGCAAGCGAGTGCTCATAATAGATGCGGACGTTGGAATGACTAACGCAAATATAATATTGGGAATACCAGTAAGAAACAACTTGTTTGACTTGATCAAAGGAGACAAGACAATAGGCGAAGTCATAGTTAAAAGCCCATATGGAGTAGACTTATTATCTGGCGGCTCTGATCTATTAGAGATGGAAAATCTTGAAGATGAAAAACAAAAATGGGTTTTAGAAAATTTATTAGAACTAGGTAATTATGATGTGATAATCATAGATAATGGAGCAGGCATGACAAAGCAAACAATTGCTTTTTCACTTTTATCAAATGAAATAATACTAATAACTACTCCTGAGCCTACTTCTCTAACAGATGCATATAGAGTTTTAAAAGTATTATCGAATAATACAATAAAAGACAGAGTTAAAGTGATAATAAATCAAGTCGACTCTAAAGCCATTGGAGATGACACTTTTAATAAATTACTCATGACAGTCAACTCATTTTTAGATATAAAAATTGAAAATGTTGGATATTTATATACTGATTTAAGGGTAAACAAAGCTATAATGGAGCAATGCCCTTTCGTGATTAGGTATCCAAATTCATTAGCAACTGAAAGCTTAGAGATTATAAGCTCTAAATTAATAGATGATGATTTATTCAAGAAAGACATATCCAATATAAAAGAATTAAAAAATAAAATTTATAGAATTTTTGGGTGATCATATGATTCCGATAATAGTAAATTCAAGTGTAGAACTCATATTAGAAGATAGTAAGATTTTTAGGGGATTAATATATGATATAGTAGAGAACAAAATCTATGTTACAAGTACTTCTGACAGTAAAGACTTTAAGCTCATTAAGATAGGAGAAAAGGTAAGTGGTTTAGCAAATGATGGAGTTAATTCATTTTCATTTGATGCAATAGTAAGCGGAAGAAAAAGATTAGAATTTCCAACGTATATTCTTGATAATATAATAAATATAAAAAAAGTTCAAAGAAGACAATACGCACGAGTGAATCATATTAAGGAAATTAGATTTTCTGATCATAGTTTTTTAATCGAGAAAGATGATTTAAACTTAAATGAATTTTCCACAGAAAAGATAAGGAATTATTTAAAAGAAGGTTTAATGGTAGACATAAGCGGAGGCGGAATGAAATTCAAGTCAGATCACAACCTTTCAGAAGGCGAAAATATTCTGATCTACGTTCAGCTAGAAGGCGAACAGTTTGCTATAAAGGGCAACATTGTTCACAGGCAAGTAGATATAATA
>DAONLG010000045.1:0-11693 GCA_035406565.1 Soehngenia sp. | reverse complement strand
CTCTATCTATATAGTCTACCATATCTAAATCATTTATAAGTCTTTCAGCATATTCTGTTATTTTTAGCATCCATTGATTTTTAACTTTTCTTATTACCTCTCCGCCACATCTTTCGCAATGGCCTCCAACTACTTCTTCATTCGCAAGGCCTATTTTACAATTAGGGCACCAATTAATTGGCATCTCCTCTTTATATGCTAATCCCTTATCAAAAAGTTTTAAAAATATCCATTGTGTCCATTTATAATAACTAGGATCAGTAGTATTTATTTCTCTCGACCAATCAAAAGAAAAACCAATTGATTTTAATTGGGATTTAAATCTCTTAATATTTTTTTCTGTGACCATTTTAGGATGAATTTTATTTTTAATAGCATAATTTTCTGTCGGTAGACCAAATGCATCCCAGCCCATAGGAAATAAAACATTGTATCCTTCAAGTCTTCTTTTCCTAGAAACGACATCTAATGCTGTATATGGTCTAGGGTGTCCTACGTGTAAACCCTCCCCTGATGGATATGGAAATTCAACTAATGCGTAGTATTTTGGTTTATCACTGTTGTTATAAGCTTTAAAAGTTTCTTCTTCATCCCAAATTTTTTGCCATTTTTCTTCAATTTGTTTGTGATCATATTTTTTCATATTAAAACCTCCGTATACAAAAATTAAACCTCTCGTCCTAGAGACGAAAGGTTCTTTCCGCGGTACCACTCTTTTTGATAAATCCACTCATTTATATAACGAGATATCCCGTCCAATTAATTGGAAACTCAAAGACGAGTTCAGATACCTTAAATATTGCCTTTCACCAATTGACAACTCTCTGGAAATTAAAGCACATCTTACTACTTCTTCTCATTGTTTATATTTAATTTTATATCAGTATACCAAATGCTAATTCAAATTACAACATAAATCTAAAAATCACAGCTATTCACAGTTCTTGGGAAAGGAATAACATCTCTTATATTTGACATTCCCGTAATATACATAACTGCTCTCTCAAAACCAAGTCCAAATCCAGCGTGTTTAACTCCACCGTATTTCCTTAGCTCTAGATACCACCAATAGTCATCTAAATTCATCTTGCTAGCTCTCATCTTTTCTAATAATACATCTAGTCTTTCTTCTCTTTGACTACCACCTATTATTTCTCCAACTCCTGGAACTAATAAGTCCATAGCTGCAACAGTTTTATTGTCATCATTAACTCTCATATAAAAAGCTTTAATCTCTTTTGGATAGTCAATTACAAAGATTGGTTTTTTAAACTCCTGTTCTGTTAAATATCTTTCATGCTCTGTTTGTAAATCCATACCCCATTCCACAGCAAATTGAAACTCTACACCTGATTTCTTTAACAATTCAATAGCTTCAGTATAAGTAATAACCCCAAAATCTGAATTTACAATATTCGTAAGTCTTTCGATTAATCCGTTTGATATAAAAGAATCAAAAAACTCCATCTCTTCTTTGGCATTTTCTAAAACATAATTAATGATGTATTTAAACATTTCTTCAGCTAATTTCATATCATCAGCTAAATCTGCAAATGCTATTTCAGGTTCTATCATCCAAAATTCTGCTGCGTGTCTTGCAGTGTTTGAATTTTCAGCTCTAAAAGTTGGCCCAAAAGTATAAACATTTTTGAATGCTAATGCAAATGCCTCTGCCTCAAGTTGGCCACTTACTGTTAAGTTAGTTTCTTTCCCAAAAAAATCTTCTTTAAAATCAATTTCACCATTTTCTGTTAAAGGCAAATTATTTAATTCTAATGTTGTCACTCTAAACATCTCTCCTGCACCTTCTGCATCAGATGCAGTTATAATAGGTGTGTTTACATACACAAAGCCCTTTTCTTGGAAGAATTTGTGAATTGCATAAGCCATCATTGATCGCACTCTAAAGACTGCATTAAAGGTATTTGTCCTAGGTCTTAGATGTTGTAAAGTCCTCAAATACTCAAGCGAGTGTTTCTTCTTTTGAATAGGGTAATCATTGTCTGAAGGTGCTAATACGCTTATCTCATTAGCTCTTATTTCAAAGGGTTGTTTTGCATTAGGAGTTTCGACGACCATTCCGATTACTTTTATAGCCGTATATATTGGCAATTTGTCTATATGATCAAAGTCATTAATATTTTCTTCATAAATAACTTGTAAATTCTTGAAAAATGTACCGTCATTTAGCTCAATAAATCCTAATTTTTTTGATGATCTTTTAGTTTTAATCCATCCTTCAATCTCTACTTCTTTTCCAATAAAACTCTCTTTAAATTTGTAAATATCTCTCACAGATGGTTTCATATAATCCTCCTTTTGTAATTTATTCTAGTTTTTATTTTTTAAAAAATTCAACCATTTTTTAATTAAAGCTTCATGCCCTAAGTCAGTTGGTTTATAATATATTTTATTTTTAAACTTATCAGGTAAGTAGTTTTGATTTACATAGTGATTATCGTAATCGTGTGGGTATTTGTAATTAATACCTCGACCTAAACCCTCTGCACCAGAATAACTAGCATCCTTTAAATATGATGGTATCTCCCCAGACTCTTCATTTTTTATATCTTCAAGTGCTGAATTAATTGCAAGATAAGAACTATTGCTTTTTGGTGCACAAGCTACGTAAATAGTAGCTTGAGATAGTATTATCCTCGCTTCAGGCATACCAATAGCATTTACAGCATAAAATGCATTTGTAGCTATAACTATCGCATTTGGATCTGCATTTCCTACATCTTCAGATGCAGCGATCATAATTCTTCTCGCTATAAACTTAGGATCTTCCCCTGCGTTTAACATCTTAGCAAGATAGAAAACCGCAGCATCTGGGTCTGAACCTCTCATACTCTTTATAAAAGCAGAAATTGTATCATAGTGTTCATCTGAACCTTTATCATATTTAAATGATTTTATTTGTATTGAGTTCTTAATATCATCTAATGATATGTGCCTTATTCCATCAGCAAGTGGTTCTGTTGACAAAGCACCTATTTCCAATGAATTCAATAAAACCCTTGCATCGCCATCAGCAACAGTAAGTAAATAATCTATTGCATCATCAGCTATATCAATATTTAAGTTGCCTAATCCATATTCTTTATCATGTAATGCTCTATCTAATAATACATTTAGTTCATCTCTGCTTAATGGTTTAAGTTCTATCACCATCATTCTAGAGAGAAGTGCCTTGTTAATCTCAAAATAAGGATTTTCTGTAGTAGCACCTATTAGAATTATAATTCCTTTTTCTACAAAAGGCAATAAAGCATCTTGTTGTGCTTTATTGAATCTGTGAATTTCATCAATAAAAAGAATTGTTCTCTTGTTAGATGATTTCAAAGATTCTTCTGCTTTATTTATTACCTCTCTTATTTCTTTTACTCCAGAAGTAACAGCAGATATTTTTTCAAAATTCATTTTAGTAGAATTCGCTATCACCATCGCTAATGTTGTTTTTCCAGTACCTGGAGGGCCATAAAAAATCATTGAAGAAATTCTATCAGCTTTTATTGCTCTTGTTAAAAACTTTCCTTCACCAATGATGTGTTCTTGCCCTACAAAATCTTCAATTTTTCTCGGTCTAAGTCTATCTGATAATGGAGCATTTTTTTCTAAAAAACGTTCCATCGATATTGAAAATAAATCCATAAAATCACCAACTAAAATATGATTAATATAATTACTTTATTATATCATAAATAAAATGAAACAATTATATAAAATCATAATCCTATCAATTTAAGTTAAAATTGTGTATAATAAGTATGTGAAATAATCTTTTTTACATTAAGGAGATGTTTTTATTGAATATATTAGTATGCCTAGACTCAAATTATATTAACCCGCTAAAAGTAATGCTTTATTCCCTATTTACTAATAATGAACATAATAATTTTGATGTTTATTTAATGCATTCCAAAATACCACAATATGAACTGAACTCACTAAATGATTATATAGTTAAAAATTGGCCAAGCAATTCATTTAACCCAATTAAAATTTCAAGTGATGATTTTAAAAATGCTCCAGTTGTATCTTATTATAGTGAAGAGATGTATTATAGGTTATTTGCTCATAAATATCTACCAAAAGACATGGAGAGAATTCTTTACTTAGATCCTGATATACTAATTATAAATGAAATAAATGAACTGTATAATGTAGATTTTGATAATAACCTTTTTGCAGCTTGTCATCATAATAAGATTTTCATAAAAGGTATTAATAAGATAAGACTCCTACAATACCAGATTGAAGAATACTACAATTCAGGCGTATTGATGATGAACCTGACTGAGCAAAGAAAAAGAATTGACGAAAGCGAAATATATGACTTTATTGAAAAAAATAAAGCTATACTAATCCTTCCTGATCAAGATGTTTTAAACTCATTATATTCTAAAGATATAAAAGATGTCGATGAGATTTTGTACAATTATGATACAAGGTTTTATACTTATTATAAGTTCTTAAGTAAAGGCAAAGTCGATATGGATTATATCTTTGACAACACTGTCATACTTCATTTCTGTGGGAAAAAGAAGCCTTGGAAAAAACCATATAGTGGTGAATTTCATTCATTGTATAAACACTATCAAAAGCAAGTCCAAAAATTAGAAATAAATAAATGATTAGGGGGATTATTGTGAAACCCAATGTTAAAAATACTATCTTTATTTTGTTTATCATGTTTTCGATATCTTTAACCGCATGTGTAAATGAAAATTCTAAAAATGGAAATGATCCAATAATAGATGAGAATAAAAAAGAAGTAATATCTTCTTCTATAAAAGAAGATATCTCGCAGTTGACTCTGTTGGAGTCTTTTAACTATGATTTTGATTTTGATGGAACAGAAGAGGCAATAAATTTATATACATCTGCACAAAAAGATAGCAAGGGTGAAATAATGTGGGATGATGGACAAGTGTATGAACTAATAATACACGATGATGATAAAGACTTTATTTTGTTTAATGAATATGTACAGCTTGGTCATATTAATTACTATGTATACCTTGAAAATAACGTATTTACTGTAACGATCGTTAGCCCAAGAACCGCAAGCTTAACAGTTACTGATTATGTGTTTGATAAAGATTCAAATAGCTTTTTAGTGAATAAGTTAATAGAAAAAACAAGAGATGTGAATATGTTAAAAATGTAAGAGGCTATAGCCTCTTACATTATTATTTTCTCTATATATTCAGAAGTCATAGCTCTTAACATGCTCACATAGTGAAGATTAAATGATAATATATCTCCAACGCTATAATCTATCATAGAATCTGAAGCATCAATTATGGTATGATCTGAACTCCCCCCCAAGATTATCAGATCTTTGTCTAAAGGATATAAACTATCCAAATCAATGTCCTGTTTTCCAACTGCGCAAATTAATCTTTTTCTTATTCCTCTGTCTACAAAAGTTGGTACTTTCCCAAAAGCGTCTCTACCTATTTCTTCAGTTGGTACTGATGGCTTTTCTTTGATCTCTATAATTTCAGCTTCTAGCTGAAATGCAGTGCTGTCAGTTCCATCGATTTGTTTACCATATGCTGATTCTGTCCCGAATATTATTGATTCACCTAGTCTTAGGTTGTTAATTCCATTTGGAATTTCCCCTGTACCTAGCAAATGAACTGTACTAGAGTTGCCTCCTGATAACATTTCTATTTTAATTTTAAATTTTTCTTCAATCTCATCTTTATAATCTACTAATTTTTGTAATATATGCCTTTTTGGTATAACTCCACCATAACAAGTTAAGTTTACGCCAAGCCCATAAAGCTTTATATTTTTTAATTCTAGCACTTCATCAACCGCATTAAAGAGCTCATCTTTCTTGAAATACCCTTCTCTTAAATCTCCTAGATCGACCATCAAAATTACATTGTGTATCTTTCCTACACTCTCGCTAACTTCATTTAGTGCATATATGGTTTCTAACTCAGAATTAAGTGATATATCGGCGTATTCTACTGTTTCTTTTGCTTGTGAAATCATTGGTAATCGAAGCATCATCTTCGGTATATCAAAATGTGCAATTTTTTTTAAATTCTCTATTCTAGAATCTGCTAGAAAATCTACACCTCCATTTATATAAGCTTTTACAATTTCTGGATTGGCACAAAAACCTTTAGTTACACCAGCAATTGTTATCCCCTCTTTCCTTGCAAGTGAGACTATTTTTGATACATTTGATTCAACTTTCTTCGTATCTATTATTACTCTTGGATAAGACACTTTTATTCCCCTTTCGTATTTATGCCTAAACTATCACAAAGCAATTTTATTGCAGCATCAGGATACCTATATGACATGACACCTAAAGATGCCATGATGTAATTATTATCTATCAAAACAGCAACATCAGGATTAGGTAACAACTCCATCCCATTATTAGAGTGAGGAATATTTTTCAATATTTCTACTCTATGTGGAAGTCTAGTTAAAGCACCGCCAGTACCTATAACATATTTTACACTTGTTAAATCTTTGCCTTCAGCAAATGTCATCTTGCCAGAAGGACCATATAGATTCTTTAAACTGCCAGCATGTCGTTTTATTGCTGTAACACAAGCATATTCTGTTAATGCTTCAATAAATTTTATCTAGTCTTCACTCTCCGGAATTGTTTTAATCCCCGATATTAAATTGTCTAATTTTTCTTTTGATACCCCTAATTTTCTAATTAAATCATCTTCACCCATACCCTCAATAATGTTTTTTGCATTCACATATACCCCAAGATCACCTTCGACAGTTCTCTTTGCTTTTGGCTCTGGGCTTATCAACATTCTATTGATTTCTTCGCTGCCTTCTGTGACTGAATGGACATCAGTAGTTGCTCCTCCCACATCTATTGTGACAAGATCCCCTATATTGTCATACAACAATTCGCTAGCTTTCATGACTGCTCCAGGGGTTGGTACTATATTACCAGTTACCATTTCTCTAATCTTTGTCATTCCAGGAGCATGTATAATATGTTTTTCAAATACTTGTTGTATAATTTTTCGAGTTGGTTCTACGTTTAATTGGTCAATCTCCGGATATACATTTTCAACTATATATAATTCTGTTTTTGTGTCTTTAAATATCTCCTTTATTTCATCATGATTTTCTATATTGCCTGCATATATAACCGGTATATCTAAATTTAAATTTGCTATTAGTTGACTATTGTAAAGAGCTGTTTCTCTTTCTCCATAGTCTACCCCACCAGCTATTAAAATTATATTAGGTTTTATTTCTTCGATCTTTTTTAAGTCTAATTTTCTCAATCTGCCTGATGTGATAAACTTAATATTCGCTCCTGCTCCCAAAGCAGCTTCTTTTGCAGCACGAACTGTCATATCGTAAACTAAGCCATGCACAGTCATTTTTAGTCCGCCCGCTGCAGAGCTAGTCGCAATAAGTTCATTGTATTCAAGGTCTACAATACCTAAGCTTTCTTTAAAATTAGTTATGGCACCTTTTAACCCAATATTTACGTCTCCTTCGATCACCGATGTAGGGGCTTGCCCCTGTCCAATAAAAACAGGGGCTGTTTGTATGTTGTCAAATGCATTTATGACTGTTGTGGTACTACCTATCTCAGCAACTAGTAAATCAATTTTCATTTTGCATCTCACGTCTTTTCTTAACAAGGAATGTTGCAACATGAGAGCCTTTTGTTCCTCTGCCAAAACCTGCATCCATCCCATATTTTACTGCCATTTCATTAGATACTTGTGTACCGCCAGCAACTATTATCAATTTATCTCTGACACCTTTTTCAATAGCATAATCATTTAACTTCTTCATGTTCTTATAATGAATATCATCATGGGAGATAATTGTCGAAACTAATATTGCATCAGCATTTAATTCAATTGCTGCATCGACTAATTTTTCAACTGGAACAGAAGTCCCTAAAATATGACACTCAATACCATATTTTTCTATACCACCATGTTTAATATCTATGATTTCTCTTAATCCTACTGAATGCTCATCCTCTCCAACTGTGGCAGCAACGACTTTCATTGGGTTACTTGATATAAAAGCTCTTATTTCATCTTCACTCATCTCCTCAGGCTTTGGAGGAATAACCAATTTAGATACGTCTATTGTAAAGTCAACCCTTCCTTTTAGCTCAATTCTAGTTCCTTCTGCTTGTTGCATGATTTCCCTATGAATAACTTCACAATCTTTTAAGTTCAAATTTTTACCAATTTCAAGAGCTGCAAATTCAGCAGTTCGCACATCTGTCGGTAAAAACATAGTCAATAGAACTACTCCATCTCCAAGCCATTCCATTTCAGGCTTTATGAGATTTGTGTTTATTAAATCTTTGACTTCTTCTAACCTAACATTTACATTGTCAGTTTCATCTAGCTCATCGATAAAAATTATTTTTTCAGGTTTCTCAAAAGTCGAACCATCAATCAATAAAGATGGATTGTCTACATATTCTTTTCCATATTGTTCAACGTTATTATATCCAAAATGCGCTGTTATCGGTGCCATATATTCTTTATCTCTTTCGAATACTGTACCAACACCTACTCCTCCATCTATCTTTCTTACTATTCCATCTCCATTTCTTTCAGGATAATATCCTGAGTCTACAAAGAAACCTTCTTCAACAGCTTTAAAGTATCCGCCAATTTCTAATATTTCTTCCATAAATAATACTGCTCTTTCTTTAAGTTCTCTAACTTTTGTAGATAGGTATTCACCATCTCTATCCACCTTAATCATTTTCATCAATCCGTCCATCCCATTGAAAGCTTGTTTTGCTGTATCTACGGCCTCAATATTAAATATATGCCAAGGAACATTTCTGCCTTCATCTGGCGTTATTGTAGATTGAATATCTGCAGATGTCAATTCTGAAATCAATAAGTTTAAAACATGAGTCACAGTAGCTTCTCTAGTTGATGATTCCATGTATTTAGTATTCATCTGTGCACGCATTCTGTAATCTTTGAATAATTCTCTCAACGCAATAGCATATGGTAAATCTAGCCTCATACAAGGTGCTGGTGGTGCAGTTGGCGGAACAGTTGACAAACATATATTTGACTTCTTCATACCTATTTTTACAGAATACATTGAATTTAAAGCATGTTGTACCATTAGTTCCGGCATAACTTTCCAAGCTTCTCTTGCAGTTGCATTAGCATTGTGAGCACCGTCGATCTGAGCTATATCTGCCCAAGTCATAACTTTCTTAGCTTCTGCTGCATCAACGAAAGATCTTACCATGTTTATATTTCTATATAAGACATTGTATTGAGGATCTTGATGTGCTCCATTTACTCCCTCTTCAGCAAACATTACAGCAATTTCAGGCCCAGCTACCCCAGAAACATATGAATGATAATTAATTGGTCTTCCTACTTCTTCTTCAATTAAATCTAAAGCTTTTCTCTGTGCTCTTACTTGTTTTCTACTAATAGGTATACCACCGACTCCTTGAGGTGTGCCTTCTATTAAACTTTCAAAATGAGACTGCCCTGCTGTACGTATTACCATAATATGATCAGCACCATGCCATGCAGCCATTCTCATTCTTCTTATATCATCCTCAAAACGCCCTGAGGCTATCTCTGTGGTTATTACAGGAGCTGGTTGAGGATCAATGTTATCAAAATACTTTGCTGCTGGAAGCGGTTGACTTTGTATTAAATTTTCCGATGTTTCATAGTAATCAAACTTACCTATTTTCCTTACTTCTCCAACTCCCTCTCTCCAATGCCAGCCTCTTCTTTTTGGTCTATAGTTCTCCAAATCTTTTAAAATCTCTTTGATATCTAGTTTTTCATTTGGTTTAAGTTCAATTATTTTACACCTCCATTAAATAGAGGTTTAACCTCATCCCATGAATTAGGATCTATTAATTTTAATCCTGCTTCCCTTATTCCTAAGCTTTTGTGTTTTGAGTATTTATATACAATATTGCCTACACCCTTGCCTATGAGACCTCTATCTATTGCATTTTCAACAATGCTTTTTGCTTCTATACTTGAAAATCCCATTCTCAACAATACGCTTCTCTCTATTGATGGAGTTGTATTATTGTATGCCAAATTTACCAATGGATCTACTATTTTTTCTGCTAACTCCCAAAAATAAGTTTCTAATTCCGATTCTGACAAATCCGCTAAATGTTTTCTTCTTTCCTCAAAGTCGTCTTCTCTTCTCATTTGTACACTACCTTTCTACATTAACATTTAGTTCTTTTAATACATTAACAACATATTCTATGTTTGATTTAGTATCCTGAGCTAAAAATTCTATGTCACTTTCAGTCACAGTTTCAATTTTATAATTAGCAATGCAATTTTTAATATAAGATCTCTTAATTTTATCTAAGTCAATATCTGTAATATGCATATATCCTGGATCTCTAGGTAGTACTATGTTTTTGCCCGGGATTTCTTCTTTTGGATCACCGATTATTAATTCTATACCATTCTCTTTAGCAAATGTGAGCTGTGGTAAAATATGTTTCCCAGCACCTGTGTACTCAGTTTCTTGAACGACTATAATCTTATCTTCATCTAGCTCTTGAGCTAAGCTAAATGCAGCTGCTAAAGCTGTATTACCAGCTGGACCTCTTTCAAGACCTTCCACTTGTGCTAATAATTCTGTCATATAAAATACAGACCCTTGATTTACAGTTACATATCTATCCATATATCTCAGTGGTCTTGCTGCAGATCTAGGTACATCTGATCTATCAGGCCATGTTGCAAAAGGTATCCCAAATCCAGTATGTCCAGTAGTAAATGATTTCTTGTTAAATTGTTCATCACTTGCCATGTGAAGACCTTCTAAGTTTACGCTCGCACCTACTATTTTGGTGTCAAATGCTCCTGCTTTAATTAATCCCCTAGCTGTTCCAGTTAGATTTCCCCCTCCTGCATTCGTTATAACAACAACATCAGGATCCTTACCTTCTCTTTGCCTAAAGTCCATAGATAATTCATATCCCAGTGTTTCTACTCCTGCTATCCCAAAAGGAGTATATAATGATGCGTTGAAATACCCAGTCTCCTCTAATAAAAGTAAAAAGGAATAAAATAATTCTGGGCCAACAGTCAATTGTACTACCTCTGCTCCATATGCCTCGCAAGCTCTTGCCTTTTCGATTATTTCAGGTTGCCCTACGCCTCTTGAGTCATAACATTCCTGAACAATTATGCAATTAAGTCCTCTCATGGCAGCTTGTGAAGCGACAGCAGCTCCATAATTTCCTGAAGTTGCAGCTATGACACCTTTATATCCTAATTTTTGTGCATGATATACAGATGTAGCAGCCCTCCTAGCTTTAAAAGAGCCAGAAGGATTGCAAGCCTCATCTTTTATAAATATTCTAGCACCTTTTCCGGGGCTCGCAAATTTTCTAGCAAGTTTAGTTATATTTTTCAACTCATATAGTGGAGTAGAACCTACTGAAGTTTGCTTTTGGATTTCTTCTATTTCTTGTAAAGAATAGCCAGTTTCTTTCATCATTCTCTCATAATCAAACGCAATCGAACCTGATTCAAATATGCTGTAATCAATCCCTACAGATTTCTTCATTATTTCACTTTTTCTTGCCATCACTTCATCATAACTATTACTCAATGTCTTCACCTTCTTTCAATAAAGCCCTAGCTTGTCTGCCAATATATAAAATCTCTGGAACACAT
>DAONLG010000044.1:0-12464 GCA_035406565.1 Soehngenia sp. | reverse complement strand
TATATGAAAAAAATAATAAACAAAATTAAATTTTTAGCAGTTGTAAATCCTGTTATAGTTATTGTCTGTATATACATGGTTGACCTTAATTATGTTGGAATAAAAGCATTAATTGCTGGTAGCGTAACTATATTATGTTCCTTAGAGTTTTATTTATTGGATAAGTTATACAAATTATACGAAAATACTGAACATAAATAGAAAAAAAGGGTGATTGACTAAAAATACCTATGTATATTCGAATCGTCAATTTGTCCTTTTCATAATTTTAATAATCTAGATAGAGCCAATTGCGGTGTGAGCAGCTTTGAAAATTATCAAAAAAAGCATGGGACATTAAAAAGGCTTTTCCCCGCAAAACAATATGGAATTAAATACAAATATAATATATGGATAAACGCCAAGTAAAACAAGGAATATGAATAAATATATATCTAGATAAAAATTTATTTTATCTATTAGACTTATCCTTACCTAGCCTCCATATGAATCGTTATAGGGTTATTACATATTTCCTCTAGAGGAATTTTCAATTAGAATTTGAGTTCTTTTAGAATATTAAAAACATTGTATGAAAATAATTTGAGCGTAATTATATTGTAACTACTTTTTCCCATTTTAATGTTATAATGGCTAAAAGGAGATGAGTTTTTATGAAATATTTTAAAAGATTGAGTATAATATTTTTCTCTCTCATAATTATTCTTTCATTAGCGACAGGTTGTAGCAACAATGAAAGTAGCACAAATGATAACTCTGTAGTTACTTCCCAAGAATCACCGAGCGAAAGCCCAGAGTTTACTGGTGAAAAGGGCAGTTCTATTGAACCAGAAAAAGTTATTACAGTAATTAACATGAACATTGAAACTATTGAATATGAAAAAACGCTAGATAAACTAAATCAATTAATAGAAGTAAATGATGGCTATGTTGTAAATTCTGAAATATCATATGATAATAGTATAAGCGATAGATACAGCCAATATGATAGATATGCATATCTAGAGATAAGGATACCCAAAGCTAATGTATCGAACTTTAAAAAATCTATCCCAGATATTGGGAATATAACTAATGAATATACTTCTAAACAAGATGTTACTAAATATTATAAAGACACTGAATCAAGAATAAAAGTCTTAGAGACAAAAGAAGAAAGACTATTGAGTCTGTTGGAAAAAGCAGAAAAAATAGAGGATATACTTGCTATAGAGAATCAATTAAGCGATGTTATATCTCAGAAAGAATCTCTAAAAGCTGAGCTACAAGGACTTGATGAGAGAGTTGATTTTACGACCTTTAGTATATCGATCCATGAAGTCAATAAATTGTCTAGTTCTGCAGGAGTTAACGCTGGATTTTTTACTAAATTGAAAGCTGCTTTTAATCAAGCTATAAATAATTTCTACATTTTTGTTGAACAACTAGTATTATTTATTGTTTCAAATATTTTCTTTCTTCTCCTTGTTGCTGTAATTATTTATGTTATAGTTAAATTCGGTATAAGAAGAAATAAGAAAAGAATAAATTATCCTCCTAAAAATGACTCAGATAACAATAAATCCTAAGGCTTAAGCCTTAGGATTTATTTATTCTCTTCCCTTTTTTATCCAACTTGCAACTTCTACAGTTCTTCTTGCTTGAAATCTTACAGCTGGCTCTACATTATCAACTATACTTCCATCCATAGCTACTGTAGCTGATGTGCCATAAGGATTGCCACCTGCTCCATAAACTGCTTCGTCTATAAATCCCGGTGTCACAATTATTGCTCCCCAATGCATCATAGTTGAAAGAATTGCTTTAACTGTCCCTTCTTGACCACCATGAGGATTTTGTGCAGATGACATTGCTGAAACAACTTTATTTGCTAACTTGCCTTGTGCCCAAAGTCCGCCTTGCATGTCTAAGAAATTCTTGAGTTGAGATGGGACATTTCCAAATCTGCTTCCTGCACTGAAAATAAAAGCGTCCGCCCATACTAAATCCTCAGATGTTGCAACAGGTATGTCTTTTGTAGCTTCTTTCATTGCTTTTAAGCCTTCGTTTGCATTTATTACTTCATCAGGAATTAGCTCTTGTACTTTTAAAAGTCTAACTTCGGCACCTGATTTTTCTGCTTCATCCTTTGCCCATTGAGCCATCTTAAAATTTGTGCCATACCCACTATAAAAAATAACTGCTAATTTAACTTTATCCATCAAATATTCCTCCTATATATTAGTATATTATTGTCGTAGAACTAATATACCCTAGGAAGAAAAATAATAAACAAATTTATACTAAATTAGTAGGAATTGTTTTATTCACAATCCGGACATACCCCTGATACTAAAACTTGTATATCCTCAATCTTAAATGCTTCTAACTCGCTAGTGATGAGATTTTCATCCATTGGGATATCATATATTTGTCCACATATCCTACATTTAAAGTGTCCGTGAAAACCTCTCTCAGCTTCAAACCGCAGCTCATTTCCTTCAATATTTATTGCTCTTACTATCCCCTTATCAATAAATAGTTTTAAAGTATTATAAACTGTGGTTTTAGATAAAGTCAAAATCTCCTTTGAAAGCTGTTCATATATCTCGTCAACTGTTGGATGAATTCTTGATTCCACTAAAAGAGTGTAAATTTTAACTCTGATAAAAGATGGCCTCATTTTATTTTCTTTTAAAACAGCTACAATAGCTTCATTATTCATATCAACAACTCCATTTATATTATGTTAATATGATATCTTATTTAAAGTATTTGGTCAACTCAAATAATTTATTCAAATGCCTCTTCTACTTTCCAGACTTTCCATACATTTCCTACTAGTTCAGGTCCAGGTTTTAAAGTTGTTTTTCCAGGTTTCCATCCAGATGGTGTAACTTCTCCACCTTGAGTTTTTCTTACTAATTGGAAAGCTTTTATCTGTCTTATTGTTTCACTTACATTTCTTCCTACTGGTGGAGTTAATACTTCAAAACCTTGAATCACTCCATCTGGATCTATGATGAATCTTCCTCTTGTTTCTGTTCCGCTATCTTCATCGTATATACCATATAGAGTTCCAATATAGCCACCTGCATCTGATACCATAGGGAATGGAATATCTTTATTAATCATCTTCGATAGTTCATGATCATTCCACATCTTGTGTACGAAATGGCTGTCAGTACTAACTGATAAAACTTCAACTCCCAATTCTTTAAATTCATCATATTTAGCAGCAACTGCTGCTACCTCAGTAGCTCAGACGAAAGTGAAGTCTCCAGGATAAAAACACAATAACACCCATTTGCCTTTATAATCTTCTAATTTTACGTTTATAAATTTCCCTTCGTGATAAGCTGGAGCTTCAAACAAAGGTGCAGGTTTTCCTACTTTAACCATACTCTTGACCTCCTTTTTCTCAATTACATTTTCAGTTATTTCTTCTTTCTTCTCTCTTTTTATCTCCGGTCTTGCACAACCCGGTTTTAATTCTTCTGCCATTGCTTACCCTCCTTTTTAATTATTGTATTTTTGTAATTAATTCATTTAATTAATGATTACTGATATTATTATATTAAATACCCATTTATTTTGTATAAAAACATTTTATAGTCATTCTTAACAAATAAAAAGAATCCACAAAATGTGGATCCTAATATCCTTGAAATGAATCAGTTTTTATGTTAGATTTTTCAACACCCATGTTAATTAACTTCTCTGTAAACATTTTATTCATTCCGGGTGAACCTGAGATGTAATAATTCCCATGGTTATTATATTGCTTTGCAAATTCATCTATTTCTGAGTTGAATTTATCTCTGTTTGAAATGAGCAAAACTTCTACTCCCTCAATATTTTCTCCAATTTGAAGCAATTCTTTTTCATAAGCAAACTCATTTCTATCATCAGAGTAAAGTAGTTTTATGTGTTTTACTTTCTTCTTATTCAATTGAATATCTTTTAAAAATGCCCTCATAGGTGTAACTCCAATTCCCCCTGCTATTAAAACCGTAGGTTTATTTAAATCTTCTAATAAAAATTTCCCCATAGGTTTATCTATAAGCATGATGTCCCCAGGTTTAAGTTCAAGTAAATTTTTCTTAAAATTAGTACAAGTTTCTACAATCCTTGTTGAAAACATAAATTCATCTTCTTCTTTTACCGAAGCAATGCTAAAAATTCTATGTTCTTTTTCATCTTCAGCTAGAGGAATTCTCAATTCTTTAAACCTAAACACAGTGTGTTGTCCAGGACTCCACGAATAATCTTTTGGTTTTTCAAACACGAAAGAATAAATATCACTAGTTTCTTTAACTATTCTCTTAAGTACAATTTCTTTATTTAAATTTTCCACAACGCCACTCTCCTTTCATTTGCTATATTTATATACCCAGTTTTTTACTGATTACATCAGATTTAGCCTAAAGGATCCCCATTTTTAACTCTTTTTTCTGGCACTACTAAGACAACTCCTCCTTCAGAGTATGTTCCTAACACCAAAACTTCAGATTGAAAACCGGCAATATTTTTTTTAGGAAAATTAACTACTGCCAATATTTGTTTCCCAATCAAATCACTTTCCGAATAAAGAGAGGTTATTTGTGCACTTGATCTTTTTATGCCGATTTCTTCACCAAAATCTATTGTGAGTTTATAAGCTGCTTTTTTTGCTTTCTCAAAGCGCTCAACTTCAGTTATTTCTCCAACTCTTATGTCTAGTTTTAAAAAATCTTCAAAAGTTATAGTATCTTTTATAGCCATGTTAGTATCTTATCCTTTCGTAATCGACATATCTGTAATATATGTTGTTTTCATGAAAGACTTCTGACTCTTTAACAACTCTCCAATCTTTATCTAAGTCGAGATTAGGTATAAATGTGTCAGCATCTGGAAAATCCATGAATATCTTTGTTATATAAGCTTTATTAGAAAATAGTAACAGTTGTCTTGCAATGGTTCCCCCACCCGCAACAAATACTTCTTTTTCTTTATTTGGATTTATCTCCTTAAGTAAAGGAAACAAATCCTCTAGTGAGTTTAAAACTATAAATCCCTCTTTATCAAAATTTGTGTTTCTTGTTACCACAATGTTTATTCTGTTCGATAGAGGTTTTTGTTCTGGCAATGCTTCCACTGTTTTTCTACCCATTATCACAATATGGCCTTCTGTTATTCTCTTAAATCTGTGTAAATCCTCTTCTATAGTTACAAGCATTTTACCATTTGAACCTATTCTCCAATTCCCATCCACTGCAAATATTAAATTCATATTCTATCACTCCTAAGTTGTTTTTCCTATGACAGCGATAATAATCTAATTAAAAAATAGCTAGACTAGACATAGGAATTCTTTTTTATATTTATTTTTAACCTATGTAAATATGAAAGCATCATAATTAATTTTATTATACTACAATACGGTTTATTGTAACAGAATCGTAAATTGAATGTTTATTGTAAACGTGATATGATTTAAATGTAGATAGATGTATAGAAAGGAGATAATTATGAAAAAATTTTTAGTGATGAGCATGGCAATGCTATTAATATTATCTTTAGCTGCGTGCTCAAACAACAACGGCGAAGTTGATGAACCTGATGCTCCAATAGATGAAACCCCTATTGAAAACCCTGACAATGGTAATGTTCCAGAGCCAGAACCTGAGGATGATTACACAGAAGAGGTCACACTTTACTTTGCTAACAATGATTACGTTGAAACAGGAAATGAAGAATACGATTGGTTGATAGAAGAAAAAAGAGAGATCAATTATGAAGGAACAACTCTAGAAGAAGCAGTTGTTCGTGAACTTATGAAAGGTCCAGTAGATACCGAAAATATGAGTACAGGTTTTCCAAGTACCGTTAAGTTAATAGATGTCACTGTAGATGAAGACAAGACTTGTTACGTTAATTTTGCTCAAGACGGTCTTTATGGTGGCAGTATGGAAGAAAGTTATATAATCGCACAAGTAGTTAATTCATTGGTCGGTTTGGATAGCGTTGATAGAGTACAGTTTCTAATAGACGGTAAACCCGCTGAGACTTTGATGGGTCATATAAGTATTGAGGAACCATTTGAAACATTTGAACAATAATATAATGCATAGCCTTAGGCTATGCATTATATTATTAATATTATTTTATTGCCAGCAGGATCTTTTGTTAAAATAGTTTCCTCTCTTTTTTCAGCTAAAAAATTATTTTCCTTGAGTTTTTCCTCTAAATCTATGAGTTTTTCATCTGTTGAGACTTTTATAGTATAATACTCTAATCCAATTGAATTCTCGGGAGGTGCTGGGATATTTCTTCCATTCCATACATTAAACCCGATATGATGATGGTAATTCCCTTGAGAATAGAAATATGCTGAATTCGGTAGCTCCAATGTCTTTTGAAAACCTAGTAATTCGTAAAATCTTGCATTTTTTTCTAAATCATTCACATGTAGATGCATGTGCCCTAATACAGATTGTTCAGGCATCTTATCCCATATATCTCCATCAGCTAAACTCATAAGGCTTCTATAATCTAATGGATCTGTAACCATTTTTAGTTCGCCATTTACATACCAATTTTTCTCATCGGTATCTGCATAAATTTCTATCCCATTTCCTTCATTGTCTTCAATATAAAAAGCTTCACTAACTCCATGATTAGCTCCACCCACTATCTCTATGTCTTTGTCTTTAACATGATTTATGAATTTCCCTAAATCTAGCCTAGATGGCAATTTTATCGCATAATGGTATAGTCCCGTAGTATGAGGGGGCTTTATTACAGGGTTATCCGGTCTTTGTAAAATGACAAGAGGGTTCTTTAAATCTGCAGATAGCTTATATTCTTTGCCCTCTTCTATAATTGTAAGTCCAAGAATATCTGAGTAAAACTTTAAACTTCTATCTAAATCCATCACTTTGAGTTTCAGATTAATTGGGTAACTCAATGGATATTTATGGTATTTTGACATATCGACCACCTTCTATATATTAGTGACAATATTATACCCTGCATATTCATATTTAAACTAGTTGTTTATTTTAGCACCATCGACTTCTATTTTATGTTCAAAACTCTCCCATTCTCCGGATATGTTCTTTAATTTATCGTCCAGTTGAGATTTAAATCGATCGTCTTCTTTTTGTATAATGCACATTATAGTTGGCCCAGCACCACTTAAAAATACCGCTAATGCACCCAATTCATATGCAGTATGAAATATCTTTTCAGAGTTTTTTATCAGTTTCATTCTATAAGGCTGATGGATTTTATCTTCTGTAGCAAATCTTAGAAACTCAAGATTGCCATTCATTAACGAAGAAAGTAAAAGTGCAGTTCTTTGAATACCAAATACAGCATTTTCTAAGGATATTTCTCTTGGTATTACACTTCTTGACTCTTTAGTGGACAATTCAAACTCTGGTACGAGTGCTACTAATTTTATTAAATCAGGTGGAATTATCTTATTTGTTAAGACTTTGCCATTATCTGCTGCACTTATTGTAATTCCCCCATTAAGTGCTGCAGATACATTATCAGGATGCCCTTCGATTGAATTTGCAATATTTAGTATCTCCCCATCACTCAATGGAAAATTTAAGATTTTATTTGCAGCTAATACCCCAGCTACTATGCAGCTTGCAGATGAACCAAGTCCTCTGCTTATGGGGATATTGCTATCTACATCAATCTTTATATCAATTATCTCTGCTCCCAGATATTTAAATACTGCATAATACGATCTATATATTAAATTATCTCCTCTAAATCCTCTTGGTGCGTGTGTAAATGTAAAGGTATTGTACATATCGATTGCAAGTGCTAAACAGTCAAATCCTGCACCAAGATTAGCGCTAGTTGCTGGAACTCTTATGCTAAACACATAAATCACCTTGCTTTATAGTATTTAATAATTTTTCTCTCATTTTCCCTTTCTCGACAACTATCTCTCTCGTCTTTTTTTTATTGAAAAGATCCAATATCTGAGGTGGAATTTCAGTGCCTGATAAGATAGAAAGTTTATTTATACTGTCTAATTCATCTTTTGAATTGATGTTAAAAGCTTTTAATATTTCTTTAGGAAATTTATAAGGGCTAGCCGTTGAAACTATCACAGTATATGTTGAATCATTTGTTTTTGCTAAGTATTTACTGTAAACTCCAAAAGCTACTGCAGTATGTGGATCAATTATGTAATTGTATTTATCAAATACAAATTTAATATACATTTCCACTTCATCTTGTTTCATAAAATCAGAAAAAAACAAGTCTGTATCTATCTCTATATCATAATAGCCGCATTCTTTTAAATTCGTCATCTTTTCTTTGACTAGCTCATCGTCATTAGTTAAATCGAATAATAATCTCTCTAAATTACTTGAAATCAGTATGTCCATCGATGGAGAGATTGTTTTTATGAGTTTTCGATTAGAATCATATTTCTTCGTTTTGAAAAAATCTGCAACGACATTGTTTTCATTAGATGCAACTATAAGCTTATTGATTGGAACTCCTAATTTATATGCATAGTATGCTGCAAGTACATTTCCAAAGTTGCCAGTAGGTACACAAAAATTAATTTTGTCTCCTTTAGATAGTTTTCCATTATTTAAATTTTCTAAATATGTGTAAATATAATATACTACTTGGGGAAATAATCTCGCTATATTAATAGAGTTTGCAGAACTTAACCTTAAATTCATCCCCCTTAGCACTTCTAAAAATTCAGAATCTGTAAATAAATCCTTTACTTCTCTTTGTGCATCATCAAAATTACCCATTAGCCTAAATACATATGTGTTATTCCCTTCTTGAGTGATCATTTGTCTTTCTTGAATAAAGCTCACTCCGTCATCAGGGAAAAACACAGCGACTTTAAATCTATCTAGATTTTTAAATCCTTCTAGAGCTGCTTTGCCCGTATCGCCTGATGTAGCAGTTAAAATGAGCATATCTTCTTGTATTTTTTCTTTTTCCATTGACAATTTCATAAGCTGAGGAAGTATAGACAGTGCGATATCTTTAAATGAAAGAGAAACTCCATGATAAAGCTCTAAAAAAGCAATATCTCCAAAATCTCTTATCTTCAAAATTCCATTTTTGAAATTCTCATCATAGGCTCTATCAACAGCTTCATCTAAACCGTATTTTATATCATCAAAAAAATAGCTTAAGATGTACTTACATAGTTTGTCATATGAATATCCTGCTAAAGAATTTAAATCCTCTATTGGCTTTAATTCTTTAGGTACAAAGAGCCCTCCATCTTTAGCTATACCTTCAATGATAGCTTTTGCAGAACTTACTGTGTTGTTTTTATCTCTCGTACTTATATATTCCATTTTCTCACCCTACTCTTCTATCTTTATTATTGAATAATCTTCTTGTTTGATTTGTTTAAGAGATTCAAGTAAGTCAAAAATGTTAATTTCATTTGTTGTAAATACAAAGGGATTATCTTCCGATATTACATTTCCAATGAACTTTTCAGGAATATATATTTTCTCACCGCTTATTCTTACATAAAAACTGCCTTTATAGTTGGATATCCCATTTTCAAGACCTCTGGCTCTTAGTGGGCTTGAGCAGTCTTTATTTGAAACCACTTCTATTAAATCTGACAACACTGAATTTGCAGTTTCATACATCCCTGCACCTTCTCCAATGAATCCCAGTTCCCCTACTTTATCTCCAACTAACATAATTATGTTTTTTCTATAATCTATATTGTAAAATATGTCTTTAGAATTTATTGCAGTTGGGAATACACTCACTTCATATCTCCCATTTGAAACAATCGCCGATGCAATTAATTTTACTTTAAAACCCATCTTTTTAAGCGTATCTATGTCATAAGAAGAAACATTCCCAATGCCATTTACTAAAACATCTTCTTCTACTATGCTAGTGCCAAACCCCAGTGTTGAAAGTATTCTAATCTTTCTCATTGAATCTATACCGTCGATATCATCGCTGGGATTTTTTTCAGCATACCCTAACTCTTGTGCAGTTTTTAGCGCTTCGTAGAAGCTAATATTTTTTTCATATATATTAGTCAAGATGAAGTTTGTTGTTCCATTTAAAATTGCACGAATATTAGTTATTTCGTTTAATTTAATTTGCTCTTTTAACTCTTGAATGATGGGTATTGCACCCCCTACGCTGGCTTCATATAAAAATTTCAAATTTTTCTCTTCAAACAAAGTTGAGAGTTCTTCATAGTAAGCGCTGACTAAAGCTTTATTTGAAGTTATAAAATGCTTGTTTGCTTCAAGAACCTTTTTAGCATATCTATAAGCATCATCAGCACTAGGGGTAAGTTCTATAACAATATCAATTTCTTCATCTGAAAATATATCATCTTCATTTGCCGTCAAAAGTTTTGCATCGACTTTCACTTTTCTTTCTTTATCTATGTTTTTTACTAAAATTTTCTTGATGTTAAACTCATTTTGAAGGATCATTTCTAAATAATCTTTTCTTTGCATAAATGTGTTATATACACCAATCCCTACAGTTCCAAAACCAATAAGTCCAATGTTTATCATGAAATCACCCCTTCTTTTAAGAGTACTTCTGCTATTTGTATAGCATTTGTTGCCGCACCTTTTCTGATATTATCAGCAACTACCCATATATTTAGCCCGTTTTCTATGCTTAAATCTCTCCTTATTCTACCTACAAAGACTTCATCCTTACCCTGAGCTATAATAGGCATTGGGTATTGATTGTTTTTTACATCGTCAAATACTTTTATTCCGTTTGATTGATTTAAAAAGGATCTTATCTTTTCTAAATCAAAATTTGATTTCAATTCAACATTTATAGAAATACTGTGTCCAAACCTGACGGGAACTCTAGCTGTTGTAGCAGTTATTTTTAAATTATCATCATGAAAGATTTTTTTAGTTTCATCAATCATCTTCATCTCTTCTTTAGTGTATCCGTTTTCTAAAAATTCATCAATATGTGGGATCACGTTATTTTTAATTGGATAAGGGTAAAAATCGTTTCTCCCTTTGTCCAGATCATTTAATCCCTTTTGTCCAGAGCCTGATACTGCTTGATAAGTTGAATATATTATCCTCTCTATCCCAAAATTATCATAAATAGGTTTTAGTGCAACCACACTTTGAATTGTAGAGCAATTTGGATTTGCTATTAAAGTTTTATTTAAGTTAACATCTTCTGGATTTACTTCAGGTACCACAAGTCCGACATCTTCTCTCATCCTAAAATAAGAGCTATTGTCTATGCAAATTATTCCTCTATCCATCAATCTAGGTATATAATTTTTGCTAACTTCACTACCTGCAGCAAAAAACATTAAGTCTAAGCCAGATTCAAATACAGTTTCGTTTAATTCCTCTATCCTAATTACTTCATCATTAAAAAATATTTCCTTGCCCCTAGATTTACCTGAGGCAAATAATCTCAATTCTTTTATAGGAAATTTTCTTTCTTCCAATATGCTAACTATATTTCTTCCAACTAGCCCTGATGCTCCTACTACTCCTACTCTTACCATGGCAAAGTCCTCCTTATTCATAAAATGCTTTGTAAATCGCCCTAATCGCTGTTTCAAAATCACTATTTTCAATCCCAATTATTATATTTAGTTCACTAGATCCTTGTGATATCATGCGAATATTTACTCCACTATTAGAAAGGGAAGTAAATACTCTTGCCGAAATCCCCTTAGTTCTTATCATGCCCCTCCCAACCACTGCCACTAAAGCCATATTTGAAGATGAAATTATATTGTCAGGATTTAAATAAATTCTTATCTCTTCTTTTATCTTTGAAAGTTTTCCATTTAGTTCTTCATCAGATACTACAACAGATATCGAGTCAATACCTGATGGCATGTGCTCAATCGATATGTCATTTGTTTCAAACACAGATACTAACTTTCTTAAAAAGCTTTTATCGCTATTCATCAAAGTTTTTTCCACGGTGATTACTGTGAAGTCCTTTCTTCCAGCAATTCCAGTAATTAAATTTTCTCTATTTGATTTCCAAGTCTCTGGCACTATTAATGTGCCTTTATCTTGAGGTTTATTCGTGTTTTTAATCTGTATTGGAATCCCCTTTTTCTTCACGGGAAATATTGCCTCTTCATGCAATACTTTGGCGCCCATGTAGGATAATTCCCTTAGTTCTTTATAGGTTATCAAATCGATTTCTTTGGGATTATCTACTATTTTGGGATCCGCCACTAAAAACCCTGATACATCTGTCCAATTCTCATAAAGTTTAGCATCTAGTGCATTAGCGATGATTGAACCTGTAATATCCGATCCGCCTCTTGAAAATGTCCTAATCTCAGACATAAATGAACCATAAAATCCTGGAATTACATATTTAAACTCATCATTAATATTAATTTTTTCTTTTAATGCTTCATTGGTTTTTATTTCATCAATTTCATTGATCTCATTGAAAAAAATGACATCGCAAGCATCAATGAACACATATCCTAA
>DAONLG010000043.1:5431-12599 GCA_035406565.1 Soehngenia sp. | reverse complement strand
GCATTATTTTGCGATAGACGTTATGATACTGTTTTTGTGTATCATAATGGAGCGGATTCATATTATTCTTCAAGAGGATTTAGAGGATTGTTGAAAGTATAAATAGTAAAAAAGCGAAATTAGGAGGTATCCATATGGAAAATGGAAAATTGAAAGTAGCATTTATTTGTGTGCACAATTCATGTAGAAGCCAAATTGCAGAAGCATTGGGAAAATATTATGCATCAGATGTTTTTGAGAGCTATTCAGCTGGCACAGAAACAAGGCCTCAAATCAATCAAGATGCAGTTAGACTTATGAAAGAGATATATGGAATAGATATGGAGAAAGAACAATACTCTAAGCTGATAACTGAACTTCCAGAAATTGATATTGTCATAAAGATGGGTTGTAATGTGATTTGTCCGTTTGTGCCTTCTAAATATGAGGAAGACTGGGGATTAGATGATCCAACAGGTAAAAGCGATGAAGAATTTAAAAAAGTTATATTTACAATTGAAGAAAAAATAAAAGAATTAAAGAGAAAAATACAAGCTCAAGAAATAGCGATATAATTTCATATGAGAGATAAATTTTCATCTTAGATAAAAAGTAAAAATATGGTATACTATGAATTAGTAGTTAATTTAATAGATAAGAAGGGATATTATGATTATAACAACAACTCCCACAGTGGATGGCAAAAAGATTGTAGAGTATAAAGGCATAGTTTTCGGAGAAGTCATTTCAGGAGTAGATTTTATTAAAGATTTTGCAGCTGGCTTATCTAATTTTTTTGGTGGAAGATCCAAATCTTATGAAGGAGAGCTTATTGAGGCTAGAGAAGCAGCACTTAGAGAGATGACTGAAAGGGCAAAAACATTGGGGGCAAATGCTGTTGTTGGAGTGGACATAGATTATGAAGTATTAGGTCAAGGTGGTAACATGATGATGGTAACCGCTTCTGGCACCGCTGTAGTAGTAGAATAAAAATAAAAAGCTAATGGCTTGCCATTAGCTTTTTACATTATAAAGCAATTTCATCGTATTTTTTAGGTTTTATAAAAGCACCTAAAATTGCTCCTAAAACAGCTGGTAATACCCATGCAAAACCAGATGAAGAAAAAGGCAACAAATCAAGTATTTTAATAACAAAACTATGTATACCAAGCATATTTAAAGTCTGCAATCCACTGATCACAAATGTTGCATAAATTGAATACCTGAAAATATTGTTATTCTTTATGAAATCGCCTAAGAAAACGGTAAGTAGTATCAAAACGATAACAATCGGATACATAAACGTAAGGATTGGCTCAGCTAACTTTATGATATATTCAACTCCATTAATTGACATAACTGCACTAAATAAACTGGTTACTATTACAACAACCTCATATTTTAAATTACCATTGCTAATTTGACTAAAATATTGTCCTACAGTTGCTGTAAGCCCAACTGATGTAGTTAAACATGCCAATCCCACAACCAATCCCAGACCTATTTCGCCGAAAGCCTGCAGTAGATTGTTAGCAATATTCATTATTAAATCAGTTCTCGTGATAGTTTTTGGAAATAATTGGCCGCCAGTTGCACCTAGATAGCCCAAACCACCATATACAAATGCTAAACCAGCTATTGCGATAATGCCAGCTCTTTTAGTCATTGAAAATTGATCTTCTTTGCTGCTATAACCTTGTTGAACTAATGACGAAGAAATTATTCCACCAAATAAAATAGCTGCAAGTGCATCCATTGTTTGATAACCTTGTGTAAATCCATCAGAAAATGGTTTTGCTAAATTCTCTTCTATTGGATCGCCCATAGGGAAGAAGATTCCTCTTAAAATCAACAAGAGCAATATTACAAGAAGCACAGGAGTTAAGACTTTTCCAAGTTTATCAATTACATTTGTTGGCTTTATAGTAAGTAATAGAGTTATTCCAAAATAAATAATCATAAACACAATTGGATTTGCATTTGGGAATATAGGTTGAACACCCATTTCGAAAGACGTAGCGCCTGTTCTAGGTATTGCAAGTAGAGGACCTATTGCAAGGACAATTGTTATACCTAGAAATTTTGAAAACAAAGGAGAAATTCTATTTCCTAGTTTGTCAACATCTCCACCAGCTTTAGCTGAAGCGATTATCCCCAAAAATGGCAAGCCTATACCTGTGATAAAGAATCCTATCATAGACCAATTCCATTTATCTCCGGACATAAATCCTAAAAAAGGTGGAAATATTAAATTTCCTGCGCCAAAAAACATTGAGAACAATGCTGCTCCCACAATTAATGAGTCTCTTTTCTTTTTTTGCATCTACATACCTCCAGAATTTAATTTATCTCTATTTTTAATATTTTACCACTATTTTGATAATTGAGCAAATACACACAATATAAAATTAAAAAAATAGGTATTTACAAAATAAATTATCTATGATATCATACAAACTAATAGTTTAATATGATAATGCAATGACGAGAAAGAGTAATCGATAATTAGCTTACAGAGAGTGTATGGTTGGTGGAAATACATAGCGAAAGATTGATGAACACATCTTTGAGCAGGTTGGTGAAATTTTAAAAAGTAGCCGTATTCGGGTTGCAGCCGTTAATATGCACGGGTATAGAATTTTTGTACCTAGTGAGGATGATAATTAAACTTATCATTAAATTGAGGTGGGACCACGGGATTAACTCTCGTCCTCTAGCTAGTTAGCTAGAGGATGGGAGTTTTTTTAATTTAATTTTTAGTAAAGGGGTAGATTTAAATGTTAAGAAAGAAAAAATTGATAGTAGTTTTGAGTTTGGGGTTATTGTTAAGCACGATAGTGGGCTGTACACAGCAGACAAATTCTAGCAGTGAAGACGAATTTATAATCGGGCTTGATGATACATTTGCGCCAATGAGCTTTCGAAATGAAAAAAACGAAATTGTAGGATTTGATGTAGATCTTGCACAAGAAGTAGCTAAGAGAAATGGATGGAAAATAAAATTTCAACCTATTGATTGGGCTATGAAAGAGACTGAACTTAATTCAGGCAATATTGACATGATATGGAATGGATACACAATTACTGATGAAAGAAAAGAAAAAGTGAATTTCACTGATGCTTATCTTACTAATTCGCAGATAATTGTGACATTGAGTGGTTCGGATATAAATAAGATCGATGACTTGAAAAACAAGATAGTTGCCACTCAAGCCGAATCAAGCTCTCTTGATGCTGCAAGAGCATTAGATGGATTTATTGAAAATTTAAAAGATGGGAAAATAATTGAGTACTCAACTTTTAATGAAGTATTCAATGACCTTGAATCAGGGAGAACTGATGCTGTAATTGTAGATGAAGTGCTCGCAAGGTATTATATGAACAACAAAGGCGAAGGGTTATATAAAGTACTTGACGAAAATTTAGGGATTGAAGAATATGGAGTGGGAGTGAGAAAAGAAGATGTAGAATTACTGGATAAGTTAAATATAACACTTGAAGAAATTAAAAATGATGGAACATATGACGAGATTTATTCAAAGTGGTTTGCCAAATAGGTTATTCTATGTGGAGATGGTACTATGAAAATTTTTGAAATGCTAATTCCTTTGACATGGGAAGGGTTAAAAGTGACAATGAGTGTTTTTGCTATAACGCTTATTGTTTCACTACCTTTAGCTATATTTGTGGCCTTACTTAAAGGATCGAGGAATAAATATATTAATAAATTCACTAGTGCTTATATATATGTAATGAGAGGCACTCCACTGCTATTACAGTTGATGTTCATATTCTTTGGCTTCCATTACATCCCTGTCATAGGATATGCGTTTACGAGGTATCAAGCAATTTTTATTGCATTTATACTCAATTACACTGCATATTTTGCTGAGATAATCAGAGGAGGTATAAATACTATTGACATAGGGCAATATGAAGCCACTAAAGTGCTGGGGATGAGCAAAAGTTTTGCATTTATTAGGATAATATTACCCCAAGTGATTAAAAATACCATTCCACCTTTGGGAAATGAGATAATTACACTTCTAAAGGACACCTCTCTGGTTTATATACTTGGGGCAACAGACATATTAAAAGCTGCAAAATCTGTGTCAAACACATATTCAACTTTTACACCATATATATTTGTAGGCTTTGTATATTTGGGAATTATCGCAATCATGACAAATATTTTATCAAATATAGAAAGGCGATTTGACTATTATAGATAGGAGAATAAAATGGGATTAGTAGTAGAAAATATAAGCAAATCTTTTGGAAAAATTAAAGTTTTTCAACATTTATCATTTGAAGTTGATGCTGGAAGTGTTTTATGTGTTGAGGGTAAATCAGGAGAAGGCAAGACTACGCTTTTAAGGTGTCTTAATAAACTTGAACAAGTCGATGAAGGAAGTATATTTATTGATCATGAGGATATATTAAAGTTAAAAGACGCTAGGAAAATCGGTTCTAAAATAGGCCTTGTATTTCAAAATTACAATCTCTTTCCACATTTGACTGTACTTGAAAATTTAACTATCACGCCCAATTATTTAAAGATAATGACTAAGGATGATGTGAATTTAAAAGCTAAAAAATTGTTGAAATCCTTGGAACTTGAAGATAAAGAAAGCATTTACCCTTACCAATTGTCAGGAGGGCAGAAACAAAGAGTTGCCATAGCTAGAGCATGCATGCTAAATCCAGCGGTGCTTTGCTTTGATGAGCCTACTTCAGCTTTGGACGAGGAGACTTCATTGAAAATATCTTCTATAATAAAAAATCTCGCTAATGAAGGCATGATTGTAATAGTAGTTACCCATGATTTGAAATTTAGTAAAGATATTGGAGATATCATATTAAAATTAGAAGATGGTAAATTAAATCAGACATTATAAAAAAACCCATAAAGATCATAAAATCTTTATGGGTTTTTGAAATTTAAAAAACTTAAATAAAAATAGAAAACCTAGGTTTTCGTAGGTTTTGAGCATTTAATTTGGGTATATATGGGAAAATTACTTAGTGGAAGTGAACACATGACTAACTTACTTTGGATAAAAAACGACTTGAGATTTGAAGATAACACTGCGTTAATAAATGCGGTAGAAGATTCTTTTAAATACAACGAAAATTTATTGATCATTTTTTACATTGATCCTAATCAGTTGAAAAATGGACAAATGAGTCATAATTATTTTTTTAAGGCGGTGGATATATTCTACAAAGAGTTAAAGAATTTAGGTTTAGATATGTTTTTTCTTTATGGAGACTTAATAAAGTCATTTCAGAAATTAATCGATGACTTTCCTGACATCAGTAGAGTTTATTATAACTGTGACGAGTCAGGGTATGGATATTTTAGAGATATGAAAGTAATAGAATTATTTAAAGAGGCTTCTATTAAATGCACAGGCTATATGGACAAAAATTTGCATCAAGCTAAAGAGATAATGACTGCGAGTAACTCATATTACAAAGTGTTTACTCCATATTATTTGAAATGGAAAGATAGGGTAAAAAATTCAGAGCTGATATTAGACTTTAATAAAATTAAATCATTAAAGTCTAAGGAGCATGGGGATAAAGATTTATATGCAAAAGAGAGATATTTAGAAATAATAAAAGATATTAAAAACCCATTTGATAATATCATCGGTGAGGCAAATGGCAAGAAAATACTCACAAAATTTATAGACGAGAAATTATCAGAATACCATAAAACTAGAGATTATCCTCATTTAAATGCTACCAGCCATATGTCTAACTTTTTAGCTACTGGTCAGATTTCTGTGAGAAAAGTTTATAAAATGGTTTGCAGTGCAGAAAATACTCTTGGAAAAGATGCTTATATAAGAGAATTAGCATGGAGAGACTTTTTTAATATGCTTTATCATTTTAACCCTAATCAGAAGGAAGAATCATTAAATGATAAATATAGGTCATTAAATTGGGTGAATGATGAAAACCAAATAGATGCTTGGATGAAAGGCGAGACTGGTTTTCCTATCGTTGATGCAGCTATGAGACAGCTAAATGCTGAAGGTTTCATTCATAATAGACTTAGAATGATTGTTGCTTCGTTTTTAGTTAAAGATTTACTTGTCGATTGGCGAATTGGAGAGAGATATTTTGCTAACAAACTAATTGATTACGATAGTTCTTCGAATATCGGAAATTGGCAATGGATCGCATCGGTTGGAGCCGACGCTGTCCCTTATTTTCGTATTTTTAATCCTACAGTTCAAAGCATTAAATTTGATAAAGAAGGCACTTTCATAAAAAAATATGTCAAAGAATTGGCTGATTTGCCTTTTCCTTATATTCATCAACCATATAAGTATAAGGATAAAATAAAGAATGATTTTGGATTAGATGTAAATAAATCATATAAAAAACCTATCGTTGATCATGATATTCAAAGGCATAAAGCGATAGAGATGTTTAAAAAAATGGAGGGAATTTATGAAGCCTAAAATCTTGATTAGCAGCTGCTTAGGATTTGAAAAATGTAGATATAATGGAGAGGTAATTAATTTTGAGTTATTTGAAATAATGAAAGATCATATAGATTTTTTACCCATATGCCCAGAGGTTGCAATTGGATTAACTATACCGCGAGATAGCCTAAGAATAATAAAAAATGGAGATGATTATCATTTAGTTCAGTCTTCTACAAATAAAGATCTTACAAAAGATATGAGAGATTATGCAAATAAAATTTCAGAGGAAATTAAAGACATAGATGGGATTATACTTAAAGGTAGATCGCCATCGTGTGGCATAAAGGATGTTAAAGTTTATTCTGGACTATCAAATTCTCCAGTCATAGGAAAAACAAAAGGCATTTTTGCGGAAGAATTATTGGATAAATACAAATATCTTCCAATAGAAGAGGAAGGGAGGCTATTAAATTTAGAAATCCGGGAACATTTTTTTACTAAACTCTATGTGTTATTTGATTATAAAAACATTCATAAGAGAGACTCAATTAAAGCTTTAACTGACTTTCATGCAAACAATAAATATCTTTATTTTGCTTATGACCAAATTCAAAAAAACAAACTTGGCCAAATTGCTGCAAACCGCGATAAAAAACAATTAAATGAGGTTTATGATGAGTACTTTAAAGAACTAAATAAACTTTTCTCTAAATTACCTTCTAAGGAAAATTACATCAATTCATTTT